>NZ_JBHZCN010000081.1:0-44345 GCF_042755465.1 Kitasatospora sp. NPDC059160
CCGGGGCGGGTGCCGCGGTCGCCGCGGTTGTGGCTGTTGCCCCCGGTGTTGTCGCCGGGGGGGGGGCGGGCCGCGGCGGGGGGGGCGCCCGGCCCGGTGCCGTGCCCGGCTCAGTCGGGCAGGTGCGGGGGCGCCGGTCAGGGCTTGAGGACGAGGCGGATGGGGTTGCCTTCCTTGCGCTCCAGGGCCTGGACGGCGCGGGCGGCGTCGGCGAGCGGGAAGGTGCCGCTGACCGAGCGGGCGAAGTCGAGGCGGCCGCCGCGGACCAGGTCGACCAGGTCGATGACGTCCTGGCCGTCGGAGCCGTAGTGGCCGAGGATTTGCTGGCGCAGGTAGCTGACCATGGTGCCCTTGGTGATGGTCAGCGGCTTGTCGGTGAGGCCGACCAGGACCAGGCGGCCGCGTTCGCCGAGGGCGGCCACGGCCTGTTCGCGGACGGCGGCGACACCGGCGAAGTCGAAGGCGGCGGCGAGGGGACGGCCGGCGGTGGCCGTGCGCAGGCGGTCGGCGAATCGGGGGTCGGTGGGGTCGAGGGCGGCGTCGGCGCCGAAGGCGAGGGCGCGCTCGCGGGCGGCGGGGAGCGGGTCGACGGCGACGATCGGGAAGGCGCCGATGGCGCGCAGCAGTTGGACGCCGTGGGCGCCGAGTCCCCCGACGCCCCAGACGCCGACCGGCTCGGCGGGTCGGACGGCGCCGGTGCCGGTGATGGCGGCCCAGGGGGTGGAGACCGCGTCGGGGATGAAGCAGGCCTGCTCGAAGGGGAGTTCGTCGGGTATCGGGACGAGCGTGGTGGCGGTGGCGAGGGCGTACTCGGCCCAGCCGCCGTCGTAGTCCACGCCGCGGGTGTGCACCCGGCCGTTGCGGGTCTCGCCGGCCTGGAGCAGCACCCGGTCGCCGACGGCGGCGGTGGTGACGCCCTCGCCGAGGGTGTGCACGGTGCCCGCGACCTCGTGGCCGAGGGTGACCTTGTCCCCGTCGAGGAGGAAGGGCTTGAGGGTGCCGTCGATGAGGTGGACGTCGGAGAGGCAGACGCCCGCGGCCTCGACCTTGATCAGCACCTCGCCCGGGCCGGGGGTCGGGACGGGCACCTCCTCGACGGCGAACGCGCCCTTGGTGACGTCGAGGCGGCCGGCGAGCATCGTGGCGGTCATCGGGACTTCCCTTCTGCCGGGGGTGGCGGGGCCGGGGGAGTGCTCCGTCATCCCAAACTTGCTTGTTGGCCAACAAGCAAGTTCAACCCTAGCATGGTGCCATGCCCACGCACGATGACCCGGACACCCGCGCGACCGCTCCGCAGGGGCCCCCGCCCCGCCGCACCCAGGCCGAACGGCGCGCCCACGCCGAGGCGGCGCTGATCGCCGCCGCCGCCCGGCTGATCGCCGAGCACGGCAGCACCGGGGTCACCCTGGCCAGGGTGGGGGAGGAGGCGGGTTTCAGCCGGGGGCTGGCCACCCACTACTTCGGCTCCAAGGCCGCGCTGCTCGCCCGGCTGCAGGAGGAGGCGCTGGCCGAGGCGATGGCGGCGGCCGCGCCCGAGCGCAGTGGCGCCGGGGCGGCGGAGGAGCTGTGCCGCTTCGCCCGGGGCGTGCTGGAGGGCGTGCGGCACCCGACCGACCTGGGCCGGGCCTTCGTGGTGCTGGGGGCCGAGGCGCTGGCGGGCACCTCCGAACTGACGCCGGCGGTGGCGGAGCTGGACGCCCGGACGCGCGGCTGGGTGGCGGACGTGGTCGGCCAGGGCCTGGCGGACGGGGAGCTGCGGGCCGGGGCGGGCGCAGGGGTGGAGGTCGGAGCCGGGGTCGGTCCCGGCGCAGGGGTGGATGCCGGGGCCTTCGCGTTCGCCTTCGTGGGACTGCTCAAGGGGCTGGTGGTGCAGGCGGCGGCCGCGCCGGAGGCCTTCGACGTGGCGACGGCGACGGTGGAGGCGGAGCGCTGGATCCGCTTGGCGCTCGGCGCGGCCTGAGGGCCGGCGGGGCTTTCGACGGAACTGCCGGCGGAACGGACTACCGCCCGGAGCGGCTGCGGGCCGGGGGCGTCGCGATGCGGACCCGGGTGGTGGCAGGCGCCTGCTCCAGGTCGTCCAGCTGGGCGAGGATGGTGGCGCGCAGCTCGTCGTCGTCCTCGAACCGGTGGTCCTGGAAGAGGGTGTAGCCCGTCCACATCAGGTTGGCGCACACCCGGGCCGGCACCCGGCCGGTCTGCGCGCCCATGCCGACCAGGGCCACCGACCGGATGCTGTCCGGCACGAGCAGGTTCTGCCGGTGGACGGCCTGGAAGGCGGCGGCGCAGGCGAGGGCGACGTTCAAGGTCTCGCTCACGTTCTGCGAGGAGGTCTGCATCGTGGGCGCCGAGATCAGGAACTTCGGGTTGACCGCACCGGAGGGCACGCAGACCGCGCTGCCCACCGGCAGCGTGCCCGCGTGGGCGCTGCGTATCCTCCGCTGCACCTTCAGCTGGATGCCCGCCCCCAGGTGGCGCTTGATCGCGGCGTCCGCCCCGCCGTCCATCCGGCCCTTGGAATTGGTCGGGCTGACCCAGGCGTCGACCTGCTCGGTGAGGATCGAGCCCTGCCGGATCTCGATGCCGGGGGTGTCGGCGAAGGCGGCCCGCCAGGACTCGACCACCGAGGCGTTGAGGTCCGTCAGTACCACCCTGAGCGGGGACTGCGCGCGGTCCGTCGTCATGCGGCAACTCCTTTCGTACGGGGAGGGGTTCTCCCTGTCGTTCTCCGTGTCGTTCTCCCGGTCGAATCCGACGCTAGCGGGTGCCACTGACAATCCGTCCGGGGCCGTTCGGGCTGGTGGAGCGCCGGGTGGACCGTCGGGTGGAGCGACGGGTCGGAATGTCGGTGCGGGCTGTTAGGAAGGTGTCGTCCGCCGGAGAGCTGACGGACCGTCATTCGACGCCTTTCCGTGACCCGACCAGCCCGGAGTACCACCATGAGCGCTGCCGACACCTCCGCCACCGACCAGCCCGGAACGAACGACCCGAACGACCCGTTGGCCCTCGCGGAGCTGTTCCGGGGCGGCGGCGAGCCGTGGCTCCCGGTGCTCAAGCCGGTGATCGAGGCGCAGCCCGGTGCGGCCTCGTTCATCGGCCCGGAGCGCGGGTCGGAGGTCGTGCCGGTCCGCGAACTGACCTTCCAGGCGCTCAAGCCGCACGCCCCGCACCGGTGGAAGGTGGTGGTCTTCGGGCAGAACCCGTACCCGCGCCCGGAGAGCGCCACCGGCATCGCGATGTTCGACAACGCCTTCCACGACTGGAAGGACAGCCAGTTCGGCCGGGTGATCAGCATTCGCTGCATCATCAAGGCCGCGGCGATGTGGAAGTACGGCATACCCAAGAAGACGCCGATCGCGGACATCCGCGCGCTGTTGAAGAAGGAGGAGACGGTCCAGCCGCCGGAGTGGTTCCAGGCGATGCTGACCCAGGGCGTGCTGCTGCTGAACGCGGCGCTGACCGCCAGCGCGGACGGCGCGATGGGCCCGGAGCAGCACACCGGGTTCTGGCGGCCGGTGGCCGAGCGGATCGTGGAGGAGATCCTGCGGGCCAAGCAGCAGGCGGGGGAGGAGGACCGGGGGGTGGTCTTCGCCTGGTGGGGTGCGCACGCGCGCAGCTTGAAGAGCGTGGTGCAGCGGTTGGAGAAGAAGTACCCGGGGGTCGAGGTCCGGCACATCGACCACGCCAACCCGGCGGCCCAGGGCGACATCTTCTGCGACAACGAGCACTTCGCCGCGGTGAACGCCGCGCTCGCCTCGCTCGGCGCGGACGGGATCGACTGGCTGCCGAGCAAGGGCTGGGACGCCGCCGCGGCCGCGGCCGGGGGCGCCGACGGCGGTGTCGCCGAGCGGATGGGCGCGTTCATCGCGTCCACCATGGAGCTGCACCAGCTGTACCTGGACCGGCTCGCCGGGGTGAAGGACGAGGGTCTCGATCTCCCGGCCATCAGCGGGGTGTTCGACACGCCGCTGATGGACTTCCGGGAGGCGGTGGCCCCGGTGGCCGAACTGCTGCGCGGGCTGGACCGGCACGTCACGTCGTCGCACGAGTTCGGCAGGCGGCGGGCGGACGAATGGGCGGCGGAGCGCGCGGCCGGGCAGGTGGCCGGTCGGGCGGACGGGCGCGGGGGCCCGGGGGTGCCCGACGGGCTGTCCGCGGACGCGATCGCCGCGCTGTACCTGTACACCTGCGAGTCGGCGTTCTACCGGGAGATCAACGCGGTGCTGCGCTCCCCGGACCGGGCCCGGCTGGTGCCGTACCTGCCGTACCTGCGGCTGCTGTTCGGGGCGGTGTCGCAGCTGCCGGTGCGGACGGAGCCGCTCTGGCGCGGGGTGGCCCTGGACCTGCGCAAGCAGTACCCGCTGGGGCGGACGGTGACGTGGTGGGGGGTGTCCTCCTGCACCTCCGAGCCGGGCGTGGCGAAGTCCTTCCTGGGCAGCCGGGGCAAGCGGACGCTGTTCGAGGTGCGGCCGCTGCGCGCCACGGGCATCCAGCGGTTCTCGGCGTTCACGGGGGAGGAGGAGTACATCCTGCTGCCCGGCACCCAGTTGGAGGTCACGGACGTGCAGGTTCAGCGCGGCGGGCTGTGCACCGTGACGCTGACCGAGGTCGCGGGGGCGCCGCTGGTGTCCTGAGCCCGTGGCCCGGACGCCCCGGACGCCCCGGACGCCCCGGACAACCCGGACGGCCCCGACGCCCCGGCGCGCCAACGCCCGTTCGCCGAGCGGCCGTCCGGGCGGTCGGGTTCGTGGACCGACCGCCCGGGCGGCGGGGGCCCTCGCCCGGTCCGGTCCGGCCCCCGCCCGGTCGGCGCCCGCCTGCCGCCGGGCCGTGCCGTACGGGGCGCCGCCGGATAAGCCAATGGGAGTTCCCCGCGAGTTGCGCCCCGATTCCCGGGCGCGGTGGGCGGGTTGTCGAATCGACCCATTCGGGAGGGGGCGCTGCCGCCCGCTGGCCGGTTATCGCCAACTATTGAGCGTGCTCACTCAGCTGAGGTACAGTCATCAGCGGTTGATCGGCACACTATTCATCATCCTCGATGGCAGAACCGACCAGGCGGCACGACCGGCCTCCGCAGAGCGGCGATCCAGTGACGGATCGAATGAGTTCTGACATCTTTTCCAGAAAGGCCGCTTCGGAGACCATGGACTTTCCGGACGACCTCGGGCCAAAAGCCGGACTTCCTGGATGGCGCCCGTGAACGGCCAGATACTCCCCGACAAATGGTTCGTTTCCCGAGAATTGCGTCCGGAGGCGCCGGTCAGGCTCGTCTGCTTCCCCTATGCGGGCGGCGCCACGTCCATCTACGCCCGCTGGCCGGCCGCGCTCGGCCCCGAGGTCGAGGTCGCCGCGCTGGCCCTGCCGGGCCGGGAGCGCCGCCTCGGTGAGCCCGCGGCCGTCGACGTGGAGCGGATCGCCGAGGCCGTCGCGGCCACGGCCGACCGCCCGTACGCGCTGTTCGGCCACTCGATGGGCGGCCTGCTGGCCTTCGAGGTGGTCCGGTGGCTGCGCCGGTCCGGGGCCGAACTGCCCCTCCACCTCTTCGTGTCGGGCTGCCCGCGGCCCGACCTGCCGCGGGGCGACGACATCTTCGACGGCCTGTCGGCACTGCCGGACGACGCCATGCTCCAGCGGCTGGTGCGCGGCGGTGGCCTGCCCGCCTTCGTACTGGACGAGCCGGAACTGCTGGAACTCGTCCTGCCCGTCTGCCGGGCCGACTTCGGCTGGTTGGACGCCTACGACTGCGGTGACGAACCGCCGGTGCCGGTACCGATCACCGCCTTCGTCGGCAACGAGGACGCCTCGGCCCGGCCCGAGGACGCGGCCGGCTGGGCCGCGCACACCACCGGACCGTTCGCCCGACACGTCCTGCCGGGCGGTCACTTCTTCCTCGACGACAACCTGGACGCGATCAGCCGGGCCGTTCGTGCCGGGATCGGGAGCCCCGTGGCGTGACGCCGCGGGCCCCGGCAGGGGGCCCCGAGACAGGCAGGCCCCAGTCCGCGACGGTTGGAACGACGAGGTCAGGAACTGCGATGGCGGATGGAACCACCGGGTCGGCCGGGCCCGGGGCGGAGGGGGCGCGGATCGCCCGGGCGGCCCACGGCCAGGAACTGGTCTGGCGGACCGGCCGGCGCTCCGGGGGCCTGCTGCTCCAGCACGTGGCCGACACCTTCCGGTTGGACGCCGCGGTCGACGAGGAGCAGGTCCGTTCGGCGCTGGCCGCGCTGACCGCCCGGCACACCGCGCTGCGGACCTCGGTACGGGTGCTGGACGGCGAGCTGCGGCAGGTGGTCCACCCGGGGATCGACCTGCCGGTGGAGTTCACCGACCTCAGCGGTCCGGACGACGGCAAGCGCGCCGAGCGGCTCGCCGAGATCGCCGACCAGGCTGCCGTGCTGCCCTTCGACCCGGCCCGGGCGCCGCTGTGGCGGGCCGTCGCCGTCCGGCTCGGTGAGGCGGACTGGGCGGTGGTCCTGGTCGCCCACCAACTGGTCTGCGACCCGGCCTCGTTGTTCCTGCTGAACGCCGAACTCGCCGAACTGTGCGCCGCCGAGGAGCAGGGCCGGGCCCCGGTGCTGCCGGACCGGCTGCTGGACTTCGCCGACCACGCGGACCGGCAGCACGGGCGGGACCGGTACGAGCGGGCGCGCCGGCGCGGGCGGGACCGGCGGTACGACCAGGACCGGCAGTTCGAACGGGACCGGCCGGAACCCCACGCGGACACGGCCGAGTTCTGGCGCTCCCGGCTGGCCGGACGGCCGTCCGGGCACGGCCTCCCGCTGGACCGGCCCCGCCCGGCCGTCCGCGCCTTCGCGGGCGCCGAGGTCCGCGCCGAGTTCCCGTCCGGTCTGGCGGCCGCGCTGCGGGCGGGCGCCCGCCGGCTCGGCGGGTCGCCGGCCCCGGTGCTGCTGGCCGGTTACGCGGCGCTGCTGCACCACCGCTCCGGCCGGACCGACCATCTGATCGGCGTGCCCGTCTCGGGCCGGCGCGGCCCCGAGACGCTGTCGCTGGTCGGGGCGCTGGCCGGCCAGGTGGTGCTGCGGCTGGACACCTCCGGCGACCCGTCCTTCGCCGCGCTGGTGGAGCGCGTCCGGGACGTCGCCTCGGCCGCCTGGCAGCACCAGGAGCTGCCCGTCGCGGAGTTGGCGGATCTGGCGGACCTGGAGGACCTGGAGGACCTGCAGGACGTCGCGGAGCAGGCGGAGCCGTCCGCCGGGCAGCCGCCGGGCGCGCCCGTCCACCAGCTGGCGTTCACCCTCGCCGAGGGCGAGCTCGGCGCCCCCTGCGGGTACGCCGAGGACGACCTGCTGCTCGAAGTGGCCGACCGCGCCGCCCGGTTGGTGTACGACACCGAGCTGTTCGCCCCCGCCACCGCGCGCGCCCTGCTCGACGACTACCTGGCGCTGCTCGCCGCCGGTCTCGCCGAGCCGGCCGCCCCGCTGTTCGGCCTGCCCGCGGCCGCCGCCGACCGGACACCTGCTGCCCGCCCGGCACCCGCCACCGGCCCGGCACCCGCCACCGGCCCGGCACCTGCCACCGGTCGGACCCCCGCCGCCCGCCCGGCATCCGGCGCGGGCGGGGACGGCCGGGCCGAGAGTTTCCCCACCGGCAGCCCCGGACCGGCCGGGCCGGAGGGTCCGGGCGAGGGCCGGTCCGCCCCATCGGTTCTTCTGAGGAGCACGCAATGACGGTGACCGGTCGGATCGTCGGCATCCCGAGCGAGGTGTGGCACGAGGAGGTGCTGGCACCCCAGTTCGCCTACGAGGCCGAGCACCTGCTGCGGCACTACGTGGCGATCGAGAAGGTGCTGCTGCTGGAGTACCGGCGGATGGAGCTGGTCGACGGCCCCGGCACCGCCGCGATCGCCGCCCGCCTGGACACCGTCGACCAGGACGGCATCCGGGCGAACCCGAGCGAGAACATGTCGGACATCTCCTTCGCCCTGGAACGGCACGTCGCGGCCGGCCCGGTCCCGCCGTTCGCCGCCTGGCACGCCGACCGCAGCCGCAACGACCTCCAGGTCTGCGCCCAGCTGCTGTCCGCCCGCGAGCAGGTCCGGGCGCTGGCCGCCGACCTGCTGGCCTTCGACGCGGCCGTCCGGGCGCTCGCCGCGGGCGCCGTCGAGGTGCCGATGCCCGGCTACACCCACGCCCAGGCCGCCCAGGTGATCAGCCCCGGCTTCTACCTGGCCGCGCTGTCCAGCGAGACGCTGACCGCCGTGCGCCGACTGCTGGCCGCGTACGACGAGATCGACGCCTGCCCGCTGGGCGCGGGCAGCATGGCCGGGCAGGAACTCGACTGGGACCGCTCCCGGATGGCCGGGCTGCTCGGCTTCGCCCGGCCCCAGCCGCACGCCCTGGTCGCCGTCGCCTCGCGCGGCTGGGCGCTGGCGATCGCGGCCGAGGCGGCGAACTTCGCCGTCGCGCTGAGCCGCTTCACCACCGACCTGATGGCCTGGGGCGGCAGCGCCCACGGCTTCCTCGACCTCCCGGACGAGCTGTCCGGGATCTCCGCCGCGATGCCGCAGAAGAAGAACTTCCCCGTGCTGGAGCGGATCCGCGGCCGCTGCGCGCTGGTCGCGGGCAGCGCGGCCGAACTGGCGGCGGCCCAGCGCAACACCCCGTACACCAACACCGTCGAGGTGTCCAAGGAGGCCGGCGCCCACCTGCGGGTGCAGACCGAGGCGCTGCGCTCGACCCTGCGGCTGGCGCACGCGGTGGTCACCGGGCTGGTGTTCCGCACCGACCGGATGCGGGCGGCCTGCGAGGGCGAGTTCCTCGGCGGCTTCACCCTGGCCAACCGGCTGACCCTGGACGAGGGCGTGCCCTGGCGGACGGCGCAGATCATCGCCGGGCGCTACATCAAGGCCGCGCTGGACAAGGGCCTGGCCCCGGCCGACGGGGACGCGGCGCTGCTGGCGGCGGTCGCGGAGGAGGCCGGGCACCGGCTGGCCGGGCCGCAGGCGCTGCTGGCGGCCTCGCTGAGCGTCGAGGCGGGCCTGCGCGCCAAGACCTCGGTTGGCTCGACCCACCCCGACCAGGTCCGCGCCACCCTCGCCGAACTCGATGCCGAGCAGGAGCGGTTGACCGAGTGCTGGGCGGAGCGGGCCGCGGTCGCGGGGGCGGCCGCGGACGAGGTCACGGCGCTGCTCGCGGCCCCGGCGGACTCCCCGGCGCAGCGGTGACCCCGCCCTCCGCCGCGCGCCCGCCCTCCGCCGCGCGCCCGGCCCCGGCGGCGGCCCCGTCCGCCGGCGCCGTCCCGCCGCCGCGCCGGCCGTCCTTCGCCTCCCCCCGCCCCGGCGTCGACCTGCGCACCGGCTCGGCCCGCGCCTTCGGCACCTTCGGCGAGCTGCTCCAGGGCGCCCTGCCCGGCGGCCAGGAGTTCCTGGTGACGCTGCCGGTGGACCGCTGGGCGCGGGCCCGCTTCCGGCTCGACCCGGGCGGCCCGCTGCGGGTGTTCCCCTCGCACAAGACCAAGACCCGGCGGGTGGCCGAGGCGATGCTCGCGGCCTGCGGGCGCCCGGCCGGCGGGGTGCTGCTGCTGGACGGCGACCTGCCGGTGGGCAAGGGCATGGCCAGCTCCTCGGCCGACCTGGTGGCCACCGTGCGGGCGGTCGGCGCCGCGGTGGGCCTGGACACCTCGCCCGCCGAGGTGGAGCGCTGGCTGCGCCCGATCGAGCCGACCGACGGGGTGATGCACCCCGAGGTGGTGGCCTTCGAGCACCGCGAGGTGCGGCTGCGCGAGCGCCTGGGCGGCCTGCCGGAGGCGACCGTGGTCGCGGTGGACGAGGGCGGGCTGCTGGACACGGTGGCGTTCAACCGGGTGCCGAAGGTGTTCTCCCCGGCGCAGCGCGCCGAGTACGCGGAGCTGCTGGCGGAGCTGGGTGCGGCGCTGCGGGCCGGGGACCTCGCGCGGGTGGGGGCGGTGACCACCCGCAGCGCGGTGCTGAACCAGCGCCTGGCGCCCAAGCGCAACCTGGACGCGGTGCTGGCGATCGCCGAACGGGTCGGCGCCGCCGGGGTGGTGTGCGCGCACAGCGGCACCCTGCTGGGCGTCCTGCTGGACGAGAACGACGCCGACCACGGGCCCCGGCTCGCCGCCGCCCTGGCGGCCTGTTCCACCCTGCCCGGCACCACCACCACGGTCCGGGCCCTCACCCTTCAGGACATGGAGCTTGCTGATGCGGCATGAATCGATCGTCGACGCCATCGGCCACACGCCACTGGTCCGGCTGCGGGTGCCCGCGCCGGAGGGCGTCGAGGTGTACGCGAAGCTGGAGCTGGCGAACACCTTCGCGATGAAGGACCGGGTGGCCCGGCAGGTCGTCACCGAGGCCCGCCGCTCCGGGGCCCTGCGGCCCGGGGCGCCGATCGTGGAGAGCTCCTCGGGGACGATGGCGCTCGGCCTGGCGCTGGTGGGCACCCACCTCGGGCACCCGGTGCACATCGTCACCGACCCGCGGATCGACCCGATCACCCTGGCCAAGCTGCGCACCCTGGGCTGCGAGGTGCACGTGGTGTCGGCGATGGGCGACCAGGGCTGGCAGTCGGCCCGGCTGGACCTGCTGGCCGAGCTGATGACCGGTCTGCCGGGCGCGTTCTGGCCGCAGCAGTACTCCAACCCGCAGAACCCGGCGGCCTACCGGGGCCTGGCCGAGGAGCTGGTGGACGACCTCGGCACGGTGGACGTGGTGGTGGGCTCGGTGGGCAGCGGCGGTTCGCTGTGCGGGACGTCCCGGGCCCTGCTGGAACGTTTCCCCGAGCTGACGGTGGTCGGCGTGGACGCCGTCGGCAGCGTGCTGTTCGGCCAGCCCGACGTACCGACCCGGCGCCAGTCCGGCCTCGGCAACAGCCTCTACCCGGACAACATCGACTACCGGCTGATCGACGAGGTGCACTGGCTCTCCGACGACGAGGCCTTCGACGCGACCCGGGCGCTGGCCCGGGAGCAGAAGATCTTCGCCGGGAACACCTCCGGCTCGGTCTACCGGGTGCTGACCCACCTGGCGGCGCACGCCGCGCCCGGCACCAAGCTGGTCGGCATCATGCCGGACCGCGGCGACCGCTACGTGGAGACGGTGTACGCCGCCGACGCCGTGGTGTCCGGCACCGCCGTGGTGTCCGGCACCGCCGCGGAGGCCGGCGCCGACCGGACCCCCGTGATCGCCACCGAGCCCACCCCCGTCCGCTACGGCGAGCTGGTCAGCACCTGGTCGTACGCGCGGATCTCCCGCCGGGAGCGCCCGCTGCTGTTCTTCGTGGAGTCCAACACCACCGGCACCGGCATGCTCGCGCTGACCACGGCCGTGCGGCTCGGCCTGGAGCCGGTGCTGTTCGTGGTGGACCCGGCCCGCTACCAGGGCCTGGCCGAGACCGGCGCCCGGGTGGTGGTCTGCGACACCGACGACCCGGAGGCGCTGCGCAAGGCCGCCGAGGTGGCCGCCGGCGACCGCGAGGTGGCGGGCGTGACCACGACCAGCGAGTACTACCTGGTCCAGTCGGCCGCACTGGCCGAGGGGCTGGGCGTGGCGGCCAACCCGGCGGCGGCGCTGGCCGCCTGCCGGGACAAGTCGGCGACCCGGCGCACCCTGCTGGCGCACGGGGTGCGTCAGCCCCGGTTCGCCGAGGTGCGCGACCCGGCCGAGGTCGAGGCGGCGGTCGCGGCGGTGGGCCTGCCCTGCGTGGTGAAGCCGGTGGACGAGTCCGGCTCGCACGAGGTGCTCTGGTGCGAGGACGTCGCCACCGTCGCCGAGCAGGCCCGCAAGCTGCTGGCCGTCACCCGCAACGTGCGCGGCCAGGCCAGCGCCGGGACGGTGCTGGTGGAGGAGTACCTGACCGGGCCGGAGTTCAGCGCCGAGATGTTCCGGGCGGACGGCGGGACCTCCTGCGTCGGCATCACCCAGCGCACCGTCAGCGAGCTGCCGTACTTCGTGGAGACCGGGCACCTGTTCCCGGCGGTGCTGCCCGAGGAGACGGCGGCGGCGATGGCCGACACCGCCCGGCGCGCCCTGGAGGCGGTCGGCCTGGAGCGCGGCCCGGCGCACGTCGAACTGCGGCTGACCGCCGACGGGCCGGCCGTGATCGAGATCAACGCCCGGCTGGCCGGCGGCATGATCCCGGAGCTGATCCGGCCCGCGACCGGCATCGACCTGCTGGACCAGCAGATCCGGGCCGCCGCCGGGCTGCCGTTGAACCTGACCCCGGAACGGTCCCGTTCGGCCGGGATCCGGTTCCTGATCGCCGCCGGGGAGGGCCGGCTGACGGCCGTCGAGGGCGTCGAGCGGGCGGCTGCGGTCGCCGGGGTGGAGCGGGTCACCGTGACGGCGGCCGCCGGGCGCGCGGTGCGGCCGGTCCGCGAGGCGTACGACCGGCTGGGGCACGTGATCGCGGTCGGGGACGGTCCCGAGGAGGTGGGCGAGGCGCTGGACGCCGCGCTGGCCGAGCTGACGGTCGTGGTCGAGGCCGAGTAGCCGGAGTACGAGTAGGCGGCGTACGAGGAATCGGCGTACGAGGCGTCGGAGTACGAGGAATCGGCGTACGAGGGAGGGCCGGCGGACCGCTCAGCGGCCGCCGGCCCTCCCGTCGTGGTTCAGGCCCCGGGCGTGGGCCGCGGGCCCGGGCGGCGCCGGCGCACCACGGCCGGCTCCTCGGCGGCGTCCGGCTTCGGCGTCCGGTCGACCAGGGCCGCCAGCGCCGCGATCGTCGGGTGCTCGAAGCAGGCGCTCAGCGGCAGTTCGACCCCGAGGTCGCGGTGGATCTCGGCGAGCATCCGGATCGCCGCCAACGAGTGGCCGCCGAGGACGAAGAAGTCGTCCTCGATCCCGATCCGCCCGGTCTCGAACAGCTGCTGCCAGATCGCGGCCAGCGCCCGTTCGGTGGCGGTGCCCGGCGGGGTGCGGTGGCCCTCGGCGCCCTCCTCCGGCGGGACCCGCAGCGCCTTGCGGTCGGTCTTGCCGGAGGGCAGCGTGGGCATCGCGCCGAGCACCACGAACCGGGCCGGCGTCAGGGCCTGGGGCAGCGAGCGGGTGCAGTGCGCCCGCAGTTCGGCCGGGGTGGGCCGGGCGGCCGGGTCGGCCGGGTCCGCCGGGGAGACGAAGGCGACCAGACGCGGCCCGGAGACCGCCGAACGGTCCACCACCACGGCCGCGTTGGCGACCTTGCGGTGCGCCCCGAGGACGGACTCGATCTCGCCGAGCTCGATCCGCACCCCGCGGATCTTCACCTGCCCGTCGCCGCGGCCCAGGTAGTGCAGCTCGCCGTCGGCCGTCCACCGGGCCAGGTCGCCGGTGCGGTACATCCGCTCGCCGGGCGCGCCGTACGGGCAGGGCAGGAAGCGGTCCGCGGTGAGGTCGGGGCGGCCCAGGTAGCCGCGGGCCAGGCTCGCCCCGGCGAGGTACAGCTCGCCGGTGACGCCCGGCGGGACGGGGCGCAGCGCCGCGTCCAGGACGAACAGCCGGGAGTCGGTGATCGGTTCGCCGAGCGGCGGCGCGGCCTCCGGGCGCAGCGGGCCGGACAGGGTGCCGAGCACGGTGGTCTCGGTCGGCCCGTAGGCGTTGTGCAGCCGGTGCTCGCGCCCCCACTGGGCCACCAGCTCGGGGCCGATCGCCTCGCCGCCGCTGACGATCGCGCGCAGCGCGGGGTAGTCGCGGGCGGGCAGGGCGGCCAGCGCCGTCGGGGTCAGCACGGCGTGGCTGATCCGCCGCTGTCCGAGCAGGACGGCCAGCTCCTCGCCGAGCACCGGGTGCGGGGGCGCCACCACCAGGACGGCCCGGGACCGGAAGGCCATCAGGAGTTCCATCACGTACATGTCGAAGGTGGGGGACACCTGCTGGAGCATCCGGGGCTGCTCGCCGCCCGCCGCCGCGGCGGCCGTCTCGGGCAGCAGGACGGCGCGGTGCAGCTGCTCGGCGAGCGGGGCCAGCCCGGCGTGGGTGACCACGACGCCCTTGGGCTGCCCGGTGGACCCGGAGGTGTACAGCACGTACGCGGCGTTCGCCGGGTGCACCGGAGCGGTGGCCGGGCGCTCGCCGGAGCGCTCGCCGAGCGCGTCCAGCAGGTCGGGGTCGTCCAGCAGCAGGGCCGGCGGGGCGTCGGCCGGCAGTGCGGCGGCGCCGTCCTCGTCGGTGACCACCAGCGCGGCCCCGGCGTTCGCGAGGATGAAGGACAGCCGCTCGACCGGGAACCGGACGTCCAGCGGCAGGAAGGCGCCGCCCGCCTTGGCGACGGCCAGCACGGCGAGCACCAGCTCCCCGCTGCGGGGCAGCGCGAGGGCGACGGTGCTCTCCGGTCCGACGCCGCGGGCGAGCAGTTCGGCGGCCAGCCGGTTGGCCTGCTCGTCCAGCTCGGCGTAGCTCAGGGTGAGGTCGTCGGTCTCCAGCGCGGGGGCGTCCGGCGCGGCCGCCACCGCCTGCTCGAACAGCTCGGCGAAGGTGGCCGCGCCGGGCCCGGGCAGGCCGGTGCTCCAGCTGCCGAGGACGGCCTCGCGCTCGCCGGGGAGCAGCAGCTCCCAGTGCGAGAGCGGCAGGTCGGGCTGCGCGGTGGCGGTCTCCAGGGCGAGCAGCAGCCGCTGGGCCAGGGCGGCCCCGGCGGCCTCGTCGAAGAGGTCGGCGCTGACCGTGAGCACGCCGCCGATGGTCGCGCGGGCGCGGTCCTCCGTCAGTTCCACGGTGATGTCGAACGGGGTGGCGGGGGTGCCGAGGTCGAAGGGCTCGGTGGGCAGTCCGCCGAGCGCCGGGACCGGCTCGGGCTCGCCGTTGAGGCTGGCCATCACCTGGAACAGCGGGTTGCGGCCGTGCCGGCGGGGCGGGTTGAGGGCGGTGACGATCTCGTCGAAGGGCAGGTCCATGTGGTCGTGCGCGGCCAGGTTGGTCTCCCGCACCCGGGCGATCAGGGTGCGGAAGCTCGGGTCGCCGGAGGTGTCGGCACGCAGTACGGCGGTGTTGATGAAGCAGCCGATCAGGTCGTCCAGCGCCTGGTCGGAGCGCCCCGCGGTGGGGGTGCCGAGCGGGATGTCGGTGCCGGCGCCGAGGCGGGTGAGCATCGCGGCGAGCGCGGCCTGGAGCACGATGAAGACGCTGGCGCCGTGCTCGTGGGCGGCGGCGGTGATCCGCCGGTACAGCTCGGGGCCGGCCTCCACCCGGGTGGGCAGGCCGCGGAAGGTCGGCGCGGCCGGGCGCGGGCGCGCCCCGGGCAGGGCGAGCTCCTCGGGGAGCCCGGCCAGGGTCTTGGTCCAGAACTCCAGGCTCCGGCCGAAGGGGCTGCCCGGATCCTCGGCCCGGCCCAGCTGCTGCGCCTGCCAGAGGGCGAAGTCGGCGTACTGGATCGGGAGTTCGTGCCAGCCGGGGGCCCGGTCGGCGGCCCGGGCGGTGTAGGCGGTGGCCAGGTCGCGGCAGAGCGGGGCGAGCGAGAGGCCGTCGCAGGCGATGTGGTGGACGTCCACCAGCAGCACGTGGGAGCGCGGGCCGGTGCTGAACACGTGCAGCCGCAGCGGGACTTCGGTGGTCAGGTCGAACGGGGTCTCCAGGGCGTCCCGCAGGGCCTGCTGGAGGCCGTTCGGGTGGATGGCGCTCGCCCGGACCACCTCGGCGACGGCCTCGGGCGGCTGCACCGACTGGCGCGGCGCGCCCGCGTCGGCGGGGAAGACCGTCCGCAGGATCTCGTGCCGGCGGCCGAGGTCCGCGGCGGCGGCGGCGAGCACGGCGAGGTCCAGCTCGCCCTCGATCCGCACCGCCAACGGCATGTGGTAGAAGGCCTGTTGCTGCCCCAACCGGTTGACGATCCAGATCCCGCGCTGGGCCATCGACAGCGGCAGCAGCTCGGGCCGGGGCCCGGTGGCGGCCGGGATCGCACTGCGGGCGGAGGTCTCGGCGGGGGCGGCGGCGGCCTCGTCCAGCAGCTTGGCCAGGTCGGCGAGGACCGGGGTCTTGAGGACGTGGCGGACGGACAGCTTGACCGACCACTGCCGGCGGATCCGGGCGACCAGCCGGGTGGCCAGCAGCGAGTCCCCGCCGTCGCGCAGGAAGTCGGTGTCCCGGCCGACCTGCTCGGTGCCCAGCAGCCGGGACCAGATCGCGGCCAGCGCCCGCTCGGTGGCGGTCGCGGGGGCGGCGGAGCCGTCGGTGGCCGGCCGGGCGCCCGCGGCCCGCTGCGGCGCCTCGACGGCGTCCTCGATCCGGCCGTCGGCCAGCACCCGGGCCCGGCGCCCGCTCGGCTCACCGGCCAGCAGCAGCTCGCCGTACACCCCGGTGGGCGCCCGGTTGCCGTAGCGGTCGCGGACCTCCGCCTCGGCGCCGTCCGCCTCGGCGGGGCCGTGGGCGCCCAGCGCCACCGCGCCGACGCTCGCCGCGCCCTCGGCCAGGAAGGCCTCCAGCAGGACCAGGTAGTCGGCGGCGAGCCGCTCCACCGTCTCCCGCTCGAACAGGTCGGTGGCGTAGTCGAAGGTAAAGCCGACCTCGTCCGCGGTGTAGCTCACCGCGAGCTCCAGGTCGAACTTGGCGGAGTCGTTGCGCATCTCGACGATCTCCACCGCCAGGCCCGGCAGCTGCGGCGGCGGCACCACCTGGTTGACGCTGCACATCACCTGGAACACCGGGTTGCGGGACGGGTCCCGGACCACGCCGAGCGCCTCCACCACCCGGTCGAACGGCACGTTCTGGTTCGACAGCGCCTCCGCCGCCACCGTCCGCACCTGGCCGAGCAGTTGGCGCAGGGTCGGATCGCCGGCGAGGTCCACCGGCACGGCCAGGGTGTTGGCGAAGTAGCCGATCACCGGCTCCCACTCGGCCTGCGGCCGGTTGGCCACCGGCACCCCGACGACCACCCGCTCCTCGCCGTTGTAGCGGTGCAGCAGCGTGGCGAGCACCGTCACCGCGGTGGCGAACAGCGAGGCCTCGTGCCCGGCGCCCCAGGCGGCCAGCCGCCGCTGGAGGTCGGCCGGGACGGGCACCGTGACGCTGGCGCCCTCGCCGCTGAGCAGCACCGGCCTCGGCAGGTCGGCCGGGATCCCGGCCTCCTCCGGCAGCCGGGCCAACTGCTCGCGCCAGAACGCCAGCTGGCCGCGGTAGAGCTCCACCGTGGCCGGCTCGGCCTCCCAGGCCGAGTAGTCGGCGTAGCGCACCGGCAGCGGCGCCAGGCCGGCCGCCGGGCCGCCGACCCGTTCGGTGTAGCAGGCGCCCAGCTCCTGGAAGAACAGCCCCTCCGACCAGCCGTCGGTGATCGCGTGGTGCATGGTGACGGCGAGGTGGTGGACCGGCGCCGCCCCTTCCGTACCGGAGCGGATCAGCTTCGCCCGGAACAGCGGCCGGCCGGCCAGGGCGAACGGGAGCCGGCTCTCCTCCTCGATCAGCGCGACCACGGCCGGTTCGCCGAGCTCGGTCAGGTCCCGCTGCTCCCACGGCAGTTCGTCCGGATCGAGGAGCAGCTGGAAGACCTCGTCCTCGTCGCCGGCGAAGGTGGTGCGCAGCCCCTCGTGCCGGGCCACCAGGTCGCCGACGGCCAGCCGCAGCGCCCCGGTGTCGAGCTCGCCGACCAGCCGGAGCCGGAACGGGACGTTGTAGGTGCTGTTGGGGCCGTTCAGCTGCTCCAGGAACCAGAGCCGCTTCTGCGCCAGCGACGCGGGCTCCCGCCCGTCGCCCTGGCGGGGGGCCGGGACGGCGGCGGTCGCGGGGGCGGCGGCCGCGGAGCCCGCCTCCTCCGCCAGCGCCTGGGCGAAGACGGCGTCCAGCGTGGCGCGGCCGACCGCGTCGGTGTCGTTCAAGAGACCTTCCTGGCCTTCCTGGTCGTGGGGGCGTACGGGTGCCGGGCACTGCGGTCCGACGGGGGGTCAGGCGGCGGCGGGGGCCGGGGCGGGGAGCTCGGTGGGGATGCCGGTGGCCCTGCGGACCGGGGAGAGCGCCAGCAGGACGGCGGCGATGCCGATGCCGCCGGCGCAGACCACGATCGCCCACTGGGTGCCCAGCCAGGTGCCGAGCCCGCCGCCGGCCATGGCGCCGAACGGCGTGCCGGCCATCACGATCATCCGGGTGGAGGCGTTCATCCGGCCCTGCATGGCGTCCGGGGTGATCGCCGAGCGGTAGCTGCGGATGTTGACGGCGCTGGCGATCACCAGCACGGCGTAGGCGACCTGGACGAACATCAGCATCGCGAAGGCGACGGCGGTGGGCATCACCGTCGCGGCGGGGATGACCAGTTCGACGCCGGTCATCGCCACGGTGCACCAGACCACCATCCGGCCGAAGGGCAGCAGCTTGCCCAGCCGGGCCGCGAACAGGGCGCCCATCAGCGAGCCCACGCCGGTGCCGGCCAGCAGTGCGCCGACCAGGATGCCGGGCAGGTCCAGGGTGCGGGTGATGAACACCAGGAACACCGGGTCGATCGCGATGGCGGAGAAGTTGATCAGGAAGGTGACCAGCACCAGGGTGCGCAGGGTCGCGTTGCCGAAGATGAAGGAGAGGCCCTCGCCGATCTCCTTCCACATCGAGGACGGCGGGCCGTCGGCCGGGCGCTCCGGCACCGGCTCCTTCTTGCGGATGCGCAGGGTGCAGGCCGCCGCCAGCCCGAAGGCGAAGACGTTGACCATGATGACCACCGGGCCGGTGAGCAGCTGCACCAGCAGGCCGCCGAAGGTTCGGCCGCCGATGTTGGAGACCGAACTGCTCATCTCCAGCTTGCTGTTGCCCTCGACCAGGTCCTCGCGCTCGACCAGGGCGGGCAGGATGGAGGCGTTGCCGATGTCCGAGACGGTGCTGCAGGCGCCGGTGCCGAACACCACCACCAGCAGCAGCGGGACGCTCAGCAGGTCCGCCCAGGACAGCAGCGGGACGGAGAGCAGGATCAGCGAGCGGACGGCGTCCGCCGCCACGATGATCATCTTCTTCGGCCGCCGGTCCAGCCAGACCCCGACGAACAGGCTGATCAGCAGGTAGGGCAGGAACTCGGTGGCCAGCAGCAGGCCCATCTGGAACACCGAGGCGCCCAGGCTGACCGCGGCGATCAGCGGGACGGCCACCGCCACCATGTTGGTGCCCAGCATGGAGAGCGTCTGGCCGGCCCAGAGTCTGCGGAAGTCCGCGTGGTCCCACAGTCCGTTGAGCTTCATGCCGCGGGTCCTTCCGAGGTCATCGCGCGGCCCATCAGGTCCAGCAGCGGTTGCGGGGCGGCGAGGAAGGCGTGGTGGCCGCCGTCCAGGAGGTGTGCGTGGTGCCGGGCCGCCGGGACGTACCGGCTCCAGCCGCCGAGCTGTTCCGGGCGGATCTCCACGTCGTGCTGCCAGCCGACCGCGTGCACGGCGCAGCCGAGCGGCTCGGGGGCGTCCAGCCGGTAGCGGCGCTGGGCGGCGAGGTCCTCCTCCAGCACGTCCAGGGCCACGTCGAGGAAGTCCGGGTCCATCCTGGTCCCGGCCGCCTCGGCGAGGACGTTCAGCTCGACCGCGAGGTCGTCCCGCTCCAGCCACAGCCAGCGGCCGAACGGGGCCTCGTCGGGGGCGAGTTGGGAGGACATGAAGAGCGCGGTCAGCTCCTTGCCGTGGACCCGCTCCAGTTCGAGCGCGGTGGCGAAGGCGGAGAGCGCGCCGCCGCAGTGCCCGAAGAAGCCGGTCGGGCGGTCCACCAGCGGGGCCAGCGCCGCGGCGGCGGCGGTGGCCAGGTTCTGGTAGGTGACCGGGTGCGGCTCGCGCAGGCGGTTCTCCCGCGCGGGCAGCTGCACCAGGCACACCTCGACCTCGCCGATCCGCTCGGGCCAGGCGCGGTACATCGACGCGCCGGTGCCCGAGTACGGGAAGAGGAAGATCCGTGCCGGGGCGTCCTCGGATGGGGGGCGGAACAGCCATTTGCCCGCGTCGGTCTGCATGGCGCCGTGAACTCCTTGTTCCCGTCGATTCGGTGGTGGGGCGGTGGTGCCGGGGGTGGTGCCGGTCAGCCGCCGAGCGCGGCGGCGCCGAGGACGTCCGCGACGGCCCGTACGTGCGGCTGCCGGACCAGGCCGTAGTGGTCGGTGTCGAGGCGGTGCAGCCGGAACCCGCCGGCCACCACCGCGCGCCAGGCCTCGGCGCTGCCCAGGGCCCGGCCGTCCCGGCTCTCCAGGTAGACCACGTCGCCGGGGTGGCGGCGCGGCCGGTAGGCGTGGTGCGCCCGCAGGTTGGCGGCGAAGACGCGGTGGCGCGCCTGCCAGGCCTCGCTGCCGGACTCGTCCGGCGGGGCACCGGTGAGGGCCAGGGTGTCCTGGAGCAGCGCCTCGGTGGTCCGGTCGTCGTCCAGTGCGTCGAGCTGTCCGGGCGCGGGGAAGGCGGCGTCGACCATGCAGAGCGTCACCTCCCGCCCGGCCGTGGTCAGCAGGCCCGCGGCCTCGAAGGCCAGCACCGCGCCGAAGGACCAGCCCGCCAGGTGGACCGGCCCGGCCGGGTGGTCCCGGACGATCCGGGCCACGGCGGCCGCGGCCATCTCCTCGACGGTGCTCCCGACCGGCTCGGCGCAGTCCAGCCCGGACACGGCCAGCCGCGGGTCGAGGGCGCCGGCCAGGGCCAGGTAGCCCAGGGCGCTGCCGCCGACCGGGGGGAACAGCCACAGCGGCTCGGCGGGGCCGGGGCGCAGCGCCAGCACCTCCCAGCCGTTCCCGGCCGCGGCCGGTGCTGGCGCGGTCAGCAGGGCCGCCAGGCGTTCCACCGTGTCGTGGGTGAACAGCTCGGCGACGCCCAGCCGGCGGTCGAAGTCCCGGCGCAGCCGCCCGATCAGCCGGACGGCGGCCAGCGAGTGCCCGCCGACCTGGAAGAAGCCCTCGTCGGCGCCGAAGTCCGCGGTGCCCAGCACGTCCGTCCAGGCGGCCGCGACCAGGGCCTCGGCCGGGTCGAGCGGACGGGCGGGCGCGGCGCTGCGGGCGGCCCGGCCGGGGGCCGGCAGCCGCTTGCGGTCGACCTTGCCGCTGACGGTCAGCGGCAGCTCGGCGAGCGGCTCCCAGAGCGCGGGCACCATGTGCCCGGGCAGCAGGCGCTCGGCGTGCCGGCGCAGCTCCGCGGGCGGCAGCCCGGCGCCGGGCCGGGCGGTGTAGTAGCCGATCAGCCGCTCGCCGTCGAAGGTCACCGCGGCCGAGCCGCAGTCCGGGTGCGCGGACAGCACGGCCTCGACCTCGCCGGGCTCGACCCGCATGCCGCGGACCTTCACCTGGGCGTCGCCGCGCCCCAGGTACTCGATCGCGCCGTCCGGGCGGCGCCGGGCGAGGTCGCCGGTGCGGTAGAGGCGTTCGGTGCCGCCGTCCGGCCAGGTGTGCTCGACGAAGCGCTCGGCGGTGAGGTCCGGGCGGCCGTGGTAGCCGTCGGCCAGGCCGACGCCGCCGATGTGCAGCTCGCCGGTGACGCCGACCGGGACGGGGTGGCCGGCCGGGTCGAGCAGGTGGATCCGGGTGTTGGCGATCGGCCGGCCGATCGGCACGGTGTCCGCGTCCTCGCGCACGCAGTGCCAGTACGTCACGTCGACGGCCGCCTCGGTGGGGCCGTACAGGTTCGCCAGGGCGGCCTTGGAGCGGTCCAGGAAGTCCCGCTGGAGTTCGGCCGGCAGCGCCTCGCCGCTGCACACGACCTGGCGCAGCGCGGTGGCGGCGGACAGGTCGGCGGCGTCCAGGAAGGCCCGCAGCATCGAGGGGACGAAGTGCGCCACGGTGACGGACTGCCGGGCCAGCACCTGTTCGAGGTAGCCCGGGTCCCAGTGGCCGCCGGGCTCGGCGACGACCAGCGCGGCGCCCTCGCGCAGCGGCCAGAAGAACTCCCAGACCGAGACGTCGAAGGTGTACGGCGTCTTCTGCAGCACCCGGTCCTCGGCGGTGAGCCGGAACTCCTCCTGCATCCAGTCCAGCCGGTTGGCGATCGCCCGGTGGGAGACCACCACGGCCTTGGGGCGGCCGGTGGAGCCGGAGGTGTGGATGACGTACGCCGGGTCGCCGGGCCGCACCCCGACCTCGGGGGGCGCGGCGCCGGGCGCGAGGTCGTCCGGGACGAACTCGACCCGGACGTCGGGCAGTTCGAAGCCCTCGGTGCCGGCGGCGGTGAGCACCACCCGGCAGCCGGACTCGGCCAGCAGGGCGGCGGTGCGCCCGGCCGGGTCGGCCGGGTCCAGCGGGACGTAGGCCCCGCCGGCCTTGAGCACGGCGAGCAGCGAGACCACCAGCTCCGGGGAGCGCTCCTGGACGATCCCGACGTGGTCGCCGGGCCGGACGCCGAGGGCGGCCAGCCGGTGCGCCAGGGCGTCGGCCCGGCCGTCCAGTTCGGCGTAGTCCAGCACCCGGTCGCGGAACAGCACAGCGGGGGCCTCGGGCCGCTCGGCGGCCCGGCGGGTGATCGCCTCGTGCAGCAGGTGCGGGCCGGGGCGGTCGCGCTCCGTCCGGTTCCACCCGTCCAGTTCGGCGAGTTCGGCCGGGGCCAGCAGCGGGGCGGCGGTGGGGGAGGCGGCCGGGTCGGCCAGCATGGCCCGGAGCACGGCCACGTGGTAGCCGAAGTACCGGTCGGCGTCGGCCGCGGCGATCCGGTCGGCGTCGTAGCGCAGGCCGAGCCCGATCAGGTCGGTCGAGGTGTCGCGGTAGAACTCCGAGCCGAGCAGGAAGTCGGTGGGGGTGTGGCTGTACTCGTCCAGCACCTCCACCTCGTCGGTCGGGACGTCCGACTCGTTGCGGAAGTGGGTGTAGTTGAAGAAGGTCTCGAAGGAGGCCGCGCCGGCCACCCGGCCGCGCAGCTCCGGCATCGGGAAGCGGCGGTGCGGCTGGATCGCGAGGTCCGTGGCGGCGACCTGCCGGATCAGCGCGGACCAGCTCTCGGCGGCCACCCGGCAGCGCACCGGGAGGGTGTTCAGGAACAGCCCGACCACCCGGTCCCCGTCCGGCTCGGCGATCCGGCCGTTGTAGACCGCGCCGGAGACCACGTCCTCGGAGCCGGTCAGCAGTGCGATCACCCGCAGGTGCGCGGTGAGCAGCACGATCCGCACCGGGACCTGCAGGCGGGCGGCCAGCACGCCGAGCCCGGCGGACAGTTCGGCGGGCAGCTCGCGCGGCACCACCGTCATGTCCGGTACGCCGGTGCCCGGGGCGGCCGGCACGGAGCCGAGCGCCAGGCCGTCCAGCTGCGCCTGCCAGAAGGCGAGTTGCTGCGGGTCGCGGACGGCGGCGCGCTCCAGGGCGACGAAGGAGCGGTAGTGGGCGCGGGGCGGCGGCGGCAGGGCGGCCGGGCCGTCGGCGAGCGCGGCGAGGTAGAGCGAGAGCAGCTCGCCGAACAGGATCCGCTCGCTCCAGCCGTCGATCACGGCGTGGTGGACCACCGTCCACAGCTGGACCTCGTCCTCGGCCAGCCGGGCGAGGTGGTAGCGGATCAGCGGCGGGCGCTCCCAGTCGAAGAGGTCGCGGCCCTCCCAGTCGGTGCGCTGGTCGATCAGGGCCCGCTGCTCCGCCTCCGGCAGCCCGCGCAGGTCCTCGAAGCTGACCGGCGGGTGGGCGATCCGGGCGTGCACCACCTGGAGCGGTTCGGTGAAGCCGCCGGGCGCGAAGGAGGTGCGCAACAGCTCGTGGCGCTCCAGCAGTCGGGCGACGGCGGTGCGCCAGGCCGCGGCGGAGAAGGCCACCCGCAGCTGGCTCACCAGCACGTCGTGGTACATCGCGGTGTGCGCCTGCTGGCCGCTGCGGTAGAGCATGCCGGACTGCAGGGCGGTCAGCGGGTACGCGGCGACGGCGTCGGCGGGCAGCCGGGGCCGGTCCTCGGCCGCCACCAGGTCGAACGGTCCGGTGGCGGGCGTGCCGGCGCCGGCGGGCTCGGTGGCCCGCACCAGCGGGGCCAGCTCGCGCACGGTCTGGTTGCGGAGCAGGTCGCGGACCCGGAAGCCGAGGCCGCGGGCGCCGGCCCGGGCGACGATCTGCACGCTGCTGATGGAGTCGCCGCCGAGCTCGAAGAAGTTGTCGTCGATGCCGACGGCGGGGCGGCCCAGCACCTCGGCCCAGACCTCGGTGAGCACCCGCTCGGTCTCGTCGCGCGGGGCGGTGTCGGCGGGGGCGGCCTCGGGCTGAGCGGAGGCGGCCTCGGTCTCGGGGTTGATCTCGGTGTTGGTCTCGGTGAAATCGCTTGCGGGAGAGGTCAGTTCGGCGGCTGCCGACGCGGTGTCGGAGCCGAGGAAGTCGGTCAGCGGGCGGTCCGGCTGCTCGGCGGCCAGCTCCAGCACCCGGGCGTAGCGGGCGCCGAAGTCGGCGATCCACCCGGGCGAGAAGCGGTCGGCCCGGTACTCGAACTCGGCGACCGCGCCGTCCGGGGTGCGGTTGACCTGGAGGGCGAGCTGGTACTTGGCGGTGACCGACGGCACCTCGACCGGCCGGAACTCCAACTCCCCGGCCCGGACCGGCTCGAAGAAGTCCTCGCCGACGGTGAAGGCGACCTGGAAGACCGGCGAGTGGTCCTGGTGCCGGGTCGGCCGGACGTCCTTGACCACCGTCTCGAAGGGCACCGCCTGGAGGTCCTGGGCGCGCAGCACGGCGGTGCGCACCCGTTCCACCAACTCGCGGAAGGTGCGCGGGCCGTCGAGGTCGGTGCGGACCGCGACCATGTTGACGAAGCAGCCGACGGTCCGCTGGAACTCGGTCCGGCTGCGGTTGAGCGCGGGGGTGCCCACGATGACGTCGCGCAGGCCGGTGCGGTCGGCGAGCAGCAGGTCGTAGGCCGCCAGCAGGACGGTGAACAGCGTGGTGCGCTGCTCGGTCGCGAGCGCGGCGAGCCGTTCGACGGCCGGGCCGGGCAGCGGGAGGTCGGCGGTGCCGCCGGGGGCGGTGGCGGCGGCCTCCCGGTCGGCGGCGGTGGTGCGGCCGGTGGCGCGGTGGGTCGGCCGGACGTCCCCCGGCAGTTCCAGCACGGGGAGTTCGCCGGCGAGCAGTTCGACCCAGGCGCGCCGGGCGCGTTCGCCGGCCGGGCTCTCCAGCCACTCGTCGTGCCAGAGCGAGTAGTCGCCGTACTGGTACTCGACCTCGGGCAGGTCGGGCTCGGTGCCGGTGGTGAACGCCCGGTAGTGGGCGATCAGTTCGTCGCGCACCAGCTTGGCCGACCAGCCGTCGAAGACGGCGTGGTGGCAGCAGAGCGCCACCACGTGGCTGCCGTCGGCGCAGCTGAGCACACCGGCCCGGACCAGCGGGCCGCGTTCCAGGTCGAAGGGGGCGCGGGCGGCGTGCGCCATCCGCTGTTCGCGCTCCTCCGCGTCCCGGCAGGTGGCCAGGCGCCATTCCAGCCTGGGTTCCGGATGGACGACCTGGAGGAGTCCCTGTTCGTGAATGCGGAAAGTGGTGCGCAGTGCCTCGTGCCGTGCGAGCACGGCGGTCACGGCATTCCGGAGTGCACGGATGTCGACCGGTCCCCGGACTTCCCAGAAGCACGGGATGTGAAAGGTCGGTGCGTCACCCACGGTCTGCTGTGCGAGGAAGAGTTGCTCCTGGACCTTCGACGCCGGGAACGGATCCTCGTCCGCGGCGTCCGATTGGGCGGGGAACTCGCTGTCCACGGCTCGTAGACGCCCTTTCCTCCTGGGTATGGAGACACCTCCGCGTCCCCCAGGAACGTCAGCATACAGGCGGGAAATGGCTCGGCAAGGGGCAAGATCTTGCCTCGCCCGTAAGGGATTTGACCTCTGTCATGATCGCATCGAGTAGGGTAGTCTCGCGGCATCTTGCAGTGATGAGAGCGGGGGATCAACCCATGCCCGAGCGTGTCGTTCCGATCTCGCCGCAACAGCGCAGGCTGTGGCTCCTGCACAGCCTGCATCCGCGGCTCCCGCTCTACAACGGCCCGGTGGCGCACGAGATCAGGGGGGGACTCGATGTCCCCGCACTGGAACAGTCAATCCGTGCACTGATATCCCGGCACGCCGCGCTGCGGACCGGATTTTCCGTGGTCGACGACCAGCCCGTGCAAGTGGTCGTGGACCACCTGGAGTTCAGCCTTCCCGTGCACGACCTGAGGGGGGACCCCGATTCCCTCCGGGCCCGGGTGCGGGAGGCCGCCGCGGAGCCGTTCGACCTGGAGCGCCCCGGAGTCTTCGACTTCCGACTGTTCCGGTCGGCGGACGCGGAGTGGACGCTGCTCCTGAACCTGCACCACATCGTCACCGACGGCTGGTCGAACGCGGTGATCGCCGCCGAGATCGGCCGCGGCTACGCGGAGGTGCTGGCCGGGCGCCCGCCGGTCGCGGGGGAGGCCGGGCACGACTACGCCGAGTACGGCGCCGCGCTGGCCCGGCGGCTCGCCGACGGCCTGGCGGAGCGCCAACTCTCCTACTGGGCCGATCACCTGGCCGGCGCCCCCGACCTGCTGCGACTCCCGCTGGACCGGCCCCGGCCGGCCCGCCAGCGGTTCCGCGGCGAACTGCTGGACTTCGCGCTGGACGCCGGCCTCGCCGAGCGGGTGCGGCAGACCGCGGCCCGGCACCGCACCACCGACTACGTGGTGCTGCTGGCCGCCTTCACCCTGCTGATGCACGCCTACAGCGGGGAGCGCGACGTGGTGGTGGGCGCGCCCGTCACCAACCGGGACGACTCCGCCCTCGACGAGACGATCGGATTCTTCGTCAACATCCTTCCGCTGCGCAGCCGGAGCCGGCGCGGGGAGAGCTTCTCGGAGTATCTCCAACGCTGCCGCGCCACCTTCATCGGGGGATTCCGCAACCAGTCGGTGCCTTTCGACGAAATCGTCAAGGTGACGGACAGTCAGGGTGCGGTCAGCCACTCGCCGCTGGTTCAGGCGGTATTCGGATACCACCAGGAGTCCCCGGCCCCCCTCCCGCTGGAGGGCCTGCGGACGAGCCGCTGGAACGTCCCGACCGGATTCGTCCAGACCGACCTGGAGTTCGACCTCGCACGAGCCGCGGACGGTTCCGTGGCCGGTGTCATCGCCTATGACAGCGACCTGTTCGACGAAGCCACCGTCGCCCGGCTCGGTGCGAATTACCGCGCCCTGCTGGAGGGGGCGTTGGCCGATCCGCAGGCACCGCTGGCCCGTATCGAACTGCGTTCCGCGGCGGAAATCCGGCTCGACCGGGAGGTGAACGGAACCACCGCCGAGTTCCCGGCCGACGCCTGCCTGCACGAGCTGTTCGAGGCGCAGGCGGCGCGCACCCCGGACGACGTCGCGGTGGTCTCCGAAACGGCCCGGCTCAGCTACCGCGAGCTGGACGAGCGGGCCGAGGCGCTCGCCCGGGAGCTGCGGGCGCGCGGCGTCGGCCCCGAGCACGCGGTCGGCATCTGCCTGGAGCGCTCGGCGGAGATGGTGGTGGGGCTGCTCGGCATCCTCAAGGCCGGCGGCGCCTACCTGCCGCTGGACCCGGCCAGCCCGCCGGCCCGGATCCGGCAGATCCTGGCCGACGCGGGCGCTCCGGTGCTGCTGGCGGCGCGGGCCCTGGCCGAGGAGGTCGACGCGGCCTCGGTCGGCGCGGTGACCGTCGACCCGGTGGACCTCGACCTCGCGGACCTCGACCCGGCGGACCTCGATTCCGCGGCGGTGCCCGGCGCGCCGGCCGGAGGCCCCCGTCCGCACCCCGAGAACCTGGTCTCCGTCTACTACACCTCCGGCTCCACCGGCATGCCCAAGGGCGTGGCCAGCCGGCACCGCGGCTGGGTCAACCGGATGGTCTGGATGCAGCGCAAGCACCGGTTGGCCCGGGGCGAGACGGTGCTCCACAAGACCACGCTGACCTTCGACGACGCCGCCCTGGAGATCTTCTGGCCGCTCTCGGTCGGCGGCCGGGTGGCCGTGCTCGAACCGGGCCGCCACCGGGACCCGGTGGCGGTGCTGGAGGCCGCCACCCGGTACGAGTCGGTGTACCTCCAGGTCGTCCCGAGCATGCTGAACGCGGTGCTCGACCTGGTGGAGCAGGTGCCCGAGCGGGTGCCGCCGCTGCTGCGCAACACCACCTCCAGCGGGGAGGCGCTCACCCCGTCGACGGTCGAGCGCTTCCACCGGCTGATGCCGGGCGCGCTGCACAACACCTGGGGCGCCACCGAGGTGTCCATCGACTCGACCTGCCACACCTGCGGCCCGGCCGACGGCAGCGCCACCGGAGCGGTCAACCTGGGCCGCCCGTTCGACAACAACACCGTGCACGTGCTGGACGACGAACTGCGGCCGGTACCGGTCGGCGTGGTCGGCGACCTCTACATCGGCGGCCTCGGCCTGGCCCGCGGCTACCTCAACGACCCGGCCCGCACCGCCGGTGCCTTCCTGCCCGACCCGTTCCGCCCCGGAGAGCGGCTCTACCGCACCGGCGACCAGGGCCTGCTGCACCCCGACGGCGGCTTCCGCTTCGTCGGGCGCAGCGACCACCAGGTCAAGATCCGCGGCATGCGGGTCGAACTCGGCGAGATCGAGACGGCGCTGCTCGGCCACCCGCAGGTGAAGGAGGCCGTGGTGGTGATCGCGGCGCAGGGCCCGGCGCAGCGGCTGGTGGCCTTCGTCACCGCCGTCGACCCGGCCGACCCGCCGACCCTCGACGCGGTCCGCGAACACGCCAAGGAGTGGCTGCCGCAGTACATGATCCCCGCCCAGCTGGTGGTCGAGCGGGCCTTCCCGCTGAACGCCAACGGCAAGGTGGACCGCAAGGCGCTCACGGTGCCCGAGCCGCCGGCCGGTTCGCAGGCCTCCGGCGGCGAGGCGCCGCGCACGCCCTCCGAGCAGTTCGTCGCCGGGGTGTGGCGGGAACTGCTCGGGGTGGAGCGGATCGGCGCCGAGGACGGCTTCTTCATGCTCGGCGGGCACTCGCTGATCGCCACCCGGTTCACCGCGCGGGTGCGCCAACGGCTCGGCGTGGAGTTCCCGCTCGTCACGCTCTACTCGGAGCCGACGGTCCGGGCCACGGCGCGGACGCTGGAGGAGCTGGTCGCGGAGAAGCTGGCCGCCGCCCAGGCGCAGCCGCCCACGGAGGCGCAGGCGCAGCCCGCCGGGGCCGAGCGGTGAGCGGCGGCTGGGACGCCGTGGTGGTGGGCGCCCGGGTCGCGGGCGCCGCCACCGCCCTGCTGCTGGCCCGGGCCGGCCGCAAGGTGCTGCTGATCGACCGGGCCGCCTTCCCCTCGGACACCATGTCCACCCTGTTCATCCACCAGCCGGGCGTGGCCAAGCTCTCCGAGTGGGGCGTCCTCCCGGCACTGCTGGACTCCGGCTGCCCGGTGCTGGACACCATCAGCTACGAGGTCGGCGGCGTCCGGCTGGCCGCCCCGGCGCCGGTGATGCCGGGTGCCCCGGCCGCCTTCGCCCCGCGCCGCCAGGTGCTGGACCAGCTGCTGGTCGACGCGGCCGTCAAGGCGGGCGTCGAGTTCGTCGACCGGGCCAACCTCCAGGAGCTGGTGCACTCCGACGGCCGGGTCACCGGCGTCCGCTTCCGTACCGCCACCGGTGTGCGCACCGAGTACGCCCGGCTGGTGGTCGGGGCCGACGGGATGCGCTCCCGGGTGGCCCAACTCGTGGACGCGCCAATGGAGGTGAGCGACCCGCGGGCCAGCTGCGTCTACTACACCGCCTGGACGGGCATCAGCACCGGCTTCGGCTTCCACGAGAGCCCCGGCAACTGGATCGTCCGGATCCCCACCCACGACGACATCACCCTGATCTCAACCTACTTCCCGCAGGACCGCTTCGCCGAGGTCAAGCAGGACCCGTTCCGCCACCACCTGGCGGCCGTCCGCTCCACCGCGCCGGAGCTGTACCAGCAGGTCGCCGAGGCCGACCAGGTCGAGGCGATCATCGGCACCGGCGACCAGCAGAACTACTTCCGCCGCGGGCACGGCCCCGGCTGGGTGCTGGTCGGCGACGCCGGGCACCACCTGGACACCATCAGCGCCCGCGGCATCACCAACGCCCTGCTCCAGGCCGCCTTCCTGGCCGAGGAGCTGGCGGTGGGGACGGCCGACCCGGTCCGGCTGGACGCCGCGCTCGCCCGGTTCACCCGCCGCCGGGACGAGGAGCTGACCGAGCCGTACCAGAGCACCCTGGAGCTGGCCAGGCTCACCGTGACGCCGTCCCGGCTGGAGATGCTGCGCACCATCGCGGCCTCGCCCGAGCTGACCGGCCGCTACTTCGCCGTCGTCGCGGGCATGCTCGGCATCGACGAACTCTTCGACGACGACGCGCTGTTCGACGACTTCGACGACTTCGACGACGAAGACCAGTTCTGACCCCCTTTATCAGGAGGAACCGCATGAGTCCCGCTCCACTCTCGCTCTGGGGCGGCGAGTCCCACCCGCCCTGCCTGCTGGCCGCGTTCGAGGAGCAGGCCCTCGCCACGCCCGGCGCGACCGCCGTGGTCGACGGCGAGCTCAGCCTCACCTACGGCGAGCTGCTGGCCCGGGTCAAGGGCATCGCCGACGGCCTGGCCGCCGCCGGGATCGGCCCGGAGGACCGGGTCGCCGTCACCGGCCGGCGCAGCGCCGCCGTGGTGGCCGCGCTGCTGGGCACGATGTGGGCGGGCGCCACCTACCTCCCGCTGGACAGCGAGTACCCGGCGGCGCGGCTGGCCCACATGCTCAAGGACAGCGGCGCCGGCCTGGTGCTGTACGCGGACGCGCCGCCGGAGTTCGAGGTGCCGGTGCCCGCCCTGCCGATCGCCGGCCTGCCGACCGCCGGCACGGCCGCGAAGGTGGACTGCCGCCCCGAGCTGTGGACGTACATCATCTACACCTCCGGCTCCACCGGCCTGCCCAAGGGCGTGTCCGTGCCGCACAGCTGCCTGGACGTGATGGCCGACTGGCAGCGCAGCCACTCCGTCCGCCGGGACCTGCGCACCGGCCAGTTCGCCCCGCTCAACTTCGACGTCTCCTTCCAGGAGGTGCTCGGCACCCTGGGCGGCGGCGGCACGCTCGTGGTGGTGCCGGAGGAGCTGCGGCAGGACCCCTTCGAACTGCTGGAGTGGCTGGGGGAGAACCGGATCGAGCGGCTCTTCCTGCCGTACGTCGCCCTGCAGATGCTCGCCGTGGCGGCGGCCGAGGAGGAGTCGCTGGAGCACCTGGCGCTCGCCGAGGTCAACGCGGCCGGCGAGCAGCTGGTCTGCACCCCGGACATCCGCGAGCTGTTCGCCCGGCTGCCGGGGTGTCGGCTGAACAACCACTACGGGCAGAGCGAGTCGGCGATGGTGACGGCCCACACCCTGACCGGCCCCAGCGCCTCCTGGCCCGCGCTGCCGCCGATCGGCGTGCCGCTGCCGGGCTGCGAGCTGCTGATCGACCCGCTGGACGCGGCCGAGCCGAACGTGGGCGAACTGCTGGTGGCCGGCGCGCCCTTGTCGCCCGGCTACCTCAACCAGCCGGAGCTGAACGCCAAGCGCTTCGTCACCGTCGACCCGACCCCGCAGGGGCACACCGCGGCCTTCCGCACCGGCGACCTGGTCCGGCTGGAGGACGGCGCCGTGACCTTCCTGGCCCGCCGGGACAAGGACGTCAAGATCCGCGGCTACCGGGTCAACCTGCTGGAGATCGAGGTACGGCTGCTGGACCTGCCGACCGTCTCCGCCGCGGTCTGCGTCGCCCTCGACGACGGCCAGGGCTCCCGCTCCCTGCACTGCGCGGTGACTGTCGACGCGGGCGCCGCCCCGCTGGACCCGGCCCTGGCGGCGGACGAACTCCGCCGCCACCTCCCGGACCCGTACATCCCCCGCACCTTCACCACCGTCGCCACCCTGCCCCGCACCCACAGCGGCAAGGTCGACCGCGACGCGGTGGCCCGCACGCTCGCCGAGCGGCACTGAACGTCCGACCGAGAGGAGGGGCCGTCCTGCGCTGGACGGCTCCTCCCCGGTGCCGTGACACGAGTTCCCTCAGCGGCCGGTCTCAGCCCGCGCACCTCGGCCACGTGATGGCCTGGCCCTCCGGCGTGACGAGGATCCCGAAGGCCTCCAGCCCCGGGGACCCGTCGGTCAGCCACCGTGTCAGGTGCTCCTCGATGTCGTCCCAGAGCCGGGCCGGCCCGCCCTGGCGGACGGTCCACCGGTTCCCCTCCCGGGTGAGAGCGGCCCATGCACCGGCCTCGACATCGATGATGACGGGCCGCTCCTGGCCGCCGCCGACGCCGAGCATGACCCTCTGAGCTCGGGGAGCCGCGATCTGGGAGACGAAGCGGGCCGTCCAGTCGCGCAGGACGTCGGGCCCGTGGACGGCGGCGCGCTCGTCCCCGGCGTCCAGGTCGGGCAGCATGCCGAGTCGCGGCGGCAGTTGGGGGCGGGCGAGCATGAACGAGATCTGCCCCCCGAGGAAGCCGCCGTGTGCGGTGCCGTCCTCGCTCACCGTGAGCCGGGCGAGCTCCGAGGAGTACATCCAGCCGCACACGGTGGCCAGGATGATCCCGCCCGGTCGGGTCTGCTCGATCCAGGCGGGCGGGATCGTGAGGACACCGCAGGTGGAGATGACCCGGTCGAACCGATGGCCTCCGGCGACGCCGGCCAGGGCGTCGCCGACGACGAGCTCGGGGAAGAACCCGCAAGCTCCCAACGACACGCCGGCCCGTGCGGACACCTCCGGATCGACCTCGACGGAGACGATCTTCTCCTCGCCCAGCCGGTGGCAGCCCAGCGCGGTCGAGTAGCCGGTGCCGGTGCCCGCTTCGAGAACCCGGTGGCCGTCCTCGACCCGGAGCTCCTCCCACATGCGCACCACCAGGTTCGGCATGGTGCTGGAGGACGTCGGGGTCCGCATGATCTCGCCCCGCAGGTCGCCGGGCACGATCGTCCCGGCGACCTGGGTGACCAGGGACTCGTCCCGGTAGCACTGTTCGAGCCAGCCCGGTGCGTCCGGCATGACGGGACGCCAGGCGGTCGGCGCGGAGCCGGGGACGGCGTCGAACCATCCGCCGCGCAGGAACGCCTCACGGGGCACGGCCTCCACGGCCTCGCGCCACGGCCCGGTCCTCAGGGCTCCGAGCTCGGCCAGGCTGTCGGCGAGCGCCCGGCGCAAGGGGGCGCTGTCGCCGGCGGTCCGGGTCATCCGGTCCTCCTCTCCAACAGGTCGGCCATCGCCGCGAGCATCGGCAGGCCGGTCTCGGGCTCCAGCCAGTACCACTGGCCGGACGGATTGCACTCCAGGAACCACCATCGACCCTGCCGGTCCACCGCGAAGTCGAAAGCACCGAAGACCAGCCCGAAGCGAGCGAGGTAGGTGTGCAGGGCCTCGCTGATACCGGAAGGCAGCGCGACGACGGAGTAGGTGAGCTTGCTGTAGTCGGTCCGCCAGTCCAGCAGGTCACAGTCGATCCGCACGGGAAAGACCTGGTCGCCGATGACGGTGACGCGGACGTTCGCCTGCTTGTCGATGCGCTGCTGGAACAGATGGGCGGTGCCGGCCACCGAGCCGTCGATCTCGTCCGCGGTGACCTCCGCCACCTCGACGGTGCACGAGACACCACCGACGCGGTAGAGCGGCGCGGACAACGGCTTGTGGATCACCGCACCGTGGCGCCTGATGAACTCCCTCGCGGCATCGGGCTCCGAGGTGACCAGCGTCGGTGGGACCCGGAAGCCGGCGGCGGCTGCTGCGGCGAGCCCGGAGGGCTTGAACTCGGCGTCGCCGATCCGGTGCGGGTGGTTGACGTACAGACAGCCGGGCAGGGACGCCAGGACACCGCCAAGGCCGTATCGGGCCTGGGCGACGGCGAAGCGGGCGTCCTGCCCGTCCAGCGGGAACGTGAATCCGGACGGACGCCTGTAGTACAGCGACCGGACCGCCGACAGGTCGGCGGTCCGGGAGGGCGTCGTGATCGAGCCCTCGACGCCGGCGGAGGTGATCGTGGCCGCGACCGACAAGGCATGGGGGAAGTCCCCGGAGTCGAGCCGCACGACCGGGACACCCCGGTCGTGCAGCTCGACGATCACCAAGTCGGCCGTGGGGTCGTCCTTGACGGTGACGACCAACACCGGGCCGACGGCGGTCACTGGTCTCCGTCGTTCCCCGTGTCCTGGTCGCCACCACCGGCCCCGCCACCGCTGGAACCGTCGGACGGGTTGCCGGTGTTGGTGGGCGGGTTGGTGCCGGTGCTGGTGCCGTGGCCGGGCATCTCCATCACGGCCCCGGTGGCGTCGAAGTAGCGGCCGGCCTGGGTGGCCGGGTCGATCTCCACCCGGGCGTACCCGGGCGAGAACGTTGGGTACGGTGCCATCCTGCGCACGCCCCACGGCACGGGGGTGGCGACGCCGACAGGCAGCGGACTTCCGGTGGGAAGCCGGTCGGAGTGAGCGAACATCAGGCTGTACCTCCTCGTAGATGATGCTGATGGCCGTGCTGGTGGCGCCGGGCCTCCCGACCGGCTCCGGAACGATCACCTCGGCGGGCTCCGTCGTCATGGTCACAGTCCCGGTCGGTATCGAAGTGGTGACGTTGTGTCATTTCGACTGTAGGGCGGACCAGACGGAGGTAGGACTGACCGGCAGTACGTATTGGGTGCCGTCCGGAAGGAGTGCACGCTGTGACCGGAACCCTCGCCGGGTTCGTGCTGCGCCTCTGCCGGGAGTCCGCCGGGCACACGCAGAGTGGGATGGCTGAGATTCTGGTCGTGGATCTGGCGACAGTTCAGGGCTGGGAGTCGGGCCGTCGGCCGCTGGCGAACATGAAGGCGGGGGCCCTTCTGGAACTGCGGCGCAAACTGCCCGTACTCGGTGCGGATACCGTGCTGGTGGCGCTGCTGGACCCGGCGATGGACGCGGACCGGATCATCGCCGCTGCGCTCGATCCCCCGCGTGACGCTCTGCTTCACCCGCTCGCCGGGTGGGTGCACGATCGGGCCGTGGCACACATGATCGGCTGGGCGATACAGGGAACACCACCTCCGGTGGTTTCTGCTCGGCCGCTTGCTTCTCGGCGCGGCGCGGCACCGAAGTCCCCGATGCTGACGGCCGTGGATCGGCAGCAGCTTTTCGCTCACCTGCGTCAGGTTGCCGAGGAGTCACATCGGGCCGGGACGGCAGCGCCCCTGTTGCGGCGCCAGGCCCTCTACCTCACCAGCTACGACCGGACGCCGGAGGCCCGGGCCTGGACCGCGCACACCCTCTACCGGGGTCGGGGAGTGCTGGGACTGCGGGGTTGGTCGGAACGGTGGGCGGAGGCCCGGTCCATGGCGACCGCGCTGGCGAGGCAGGGCGACCAGCAACCACTGATCGACTTCATCGAACGAGCGCTCGTCGACGACGACGAGGGCGAGGTCGCGAACCTCAACTACTGGGCGCACTGGCTCGGCGCGGGCAGCGGACAGCAGGCGGACGACCGGTTCATGGCCGATCGCAACCTGTCCGGTCTGGACCCGGTGCGCCTGTTCCGGCTGCTGGTGCGCGGCGTTGACGAGGCCCCGACCTACGCCGAGCTGTATGCGCACACCCTGTGGGCGCTGCTGCGCCTCCATCCGTGGCTGCCTCTGGCGGCTCCGGACACCGCCGGTTTGCTGGCCTCGCAGTCGGAAAGGCTGCTCGATGGCGCCGGCCCGGTCCTATCCTCAAGATCTCGGCGTGAGTTCGCCGCTGTGCACGAGCAATCCGTACGAAGGAGTACCTGATGGCAGAGGACATCACCGCCGAGGCCGCGGCCGGTACGGCGACCTTCGTGGCGGAGATGGGGGTGCTCAAGCGGGTGCGCCGTACTGGCTGGTGGCACGCCGGGGTGCGGGATCCGGAGTCGATCGCTGAGCACTCCTGGCGCACGTCGGTGATCGCGGCGGTGCTGGCGATGATGGAGGGCGCCGACCCGGCGAAGGCATCACTCCTTGCGACGTTCCACGACAGCCAGGAGACCCGGATCGGGGACATTCCGCACATCGGTCGGCGGTACCTCTCGGCGTCCCCCAACGAGACGGTCACCGCGGACCAGGTGGCGACCGCGCACCCGGCGGTGCGGGCAGGTGTGCAGCGGATCGTGGAGGAGTACGAGCAGGGTGACAGCCTGGAGGTGATCTGCGCCCACGACGCGGACAAGCTGGAGTGCCTGGTGCAGGCCGTGGAGTACCGGGAGTCCGGGTACCCCCATGTTCAGCCGTGGATCGACTCCAGCCTGGCCAAGTTGAAGACGGCGTCCGCGCAGGCCTTGGCGGAGGCGGCGTTGACCATGACGACGCTGGAGTGGCGGGAGACCTATCTGCGCTGATTCAGACAGGACGGAGGCCCGCCCCGGCGAGGCGGGCCTCTGTCGTCAGCGCAGGGAGGGGCGCTTGCTGGTGCCGCGGCGTTGGGTGACGATGGCGGCGACTGCGGCTACGGTGTCCGCCGTGATCAGGTCGGCGACCTTCAGTGCGGTGCCGAAGCGGCGGTTCAACCGGCCGACGACCTGGATGGCGGCGAGGGAGTTGCCGCCGAGGTCGCTGAACGAATCTGCGGCGCCGGGGAGTTCGGGCAGGCCCAGCACCTCGTGCCAGGTTTCGCCGACGGCGGTGCGGACGGCCGGGTCGGAGTCGGGTACCGGCGCTGCGGCCTCGGCGGCGAGGCGTTCGAGCTCCGGGCGGGCGATCTTGCCGTTCTGGTTGACCGGGAGCTCGGCGAGGGCGAACACCCGGGCCGGGACCATGCTTTCCGGCAGCCGCTCGCGCAGGTGGGCGCGGAGGTCCTCGACGGAGGCCTGGCCCGCTACGGACACGTAGGCGGCCAGCGACTGGGCGATGCCCGCCGAGTCGCGCACCGGCACCACGACGGCGTCCGCCACCGCCGGGTGCTCGCGCAGGCAGGACTGGATCTCGCCGAGCTCGATCCGCACCCCGCCGATCTTCACCTGGTGGTCGACCCGGCCGATCAGCTCCAGTTCGCCGTCCGCGCGCAGCCGGGCCAGGTCGCCGGTGCGGTAGAGCCGGGCGCCGGGGACGGCGGAGAACGGGTCGGGCAGGAAGCGCTCGGCGGTGAAGGCGGGCCGGTCCTGGTAGCCCCAGCCGACGCCGAGCCCGCCGAGGAACAGCTCGCCGAGCTGGTCCACGGCCGCCGGTGCGCCGAAGGCGTCCAGCACGTGGGCGCTCTGGTTGGTCATCGGCCGCCCGTACGGGACGGAGCGCCAGCGCGGGTCGACGGCGGCCACGTCGTAGTAGGTGCTGTCCACGGAGACCTCGGTGGCGCCGCCCAGGCTGATGAACCGGGCCTGCGGGAAGGCCGCGCGGACGGCGTCGGGCTGGGCCAGCGGGATCCAGTCCCCGCCCAGCAGGAAGGCCCGCAGCGCGCCGGTGCGGCCGGTGCCCCAGGTGCGCAGGAATTGGGCCAGCGAGGACGGGACGGAGTGCCAGACGGTGATCCCGGCGTGCTCGACCAGCTCGGCCCAGTGCTCGACGTCGTTCTCCCGGCCGCGCTCCGGCAGGACGAGCGTGGCGCCGGTCATCAGCGCGGCGAACACGTCGTACACCGTCATGTCGAAGCTCGGCGAGGAGACGCCGAGGATCCGGTCGCCGGGGCCCAGCTCGTAGCGGGCGCTGAGGTCCAGGATCATGCTGGTCCGGCCGACGTGGTCGAGCAGGGCGCCCTTCGGCTCGCCGGAGGAGCCGGAGGTGAAGATCACGTAGGCGAGGTCGCGGCCGGTCACCGGCACCGACGGCAGCGAACCGGCCGGGGCGGCCGGCAGCTCCTCGACCGGGCCGAGGACGATCAGCGGCACCCCCGTGCTGCTGTCGGCGCCGTTCGCGGCGCCCAGGGCGTCGGCGACCACCACGTCGACCCGGCCGAGGCGGTGCAGCACCTCGCGGCGGTGGGCGGGCAGCATCGGGTCCAGCGGGACGAAGGCGGCTCCGGTCTTCAAGGCCGCGTACGCCGCCACCACCAGCTCCGCGCTGCGGGTCGCGGCCACCCCGACCCGCCCGCCGACCCCCACGCCGAGGGCGGCGATCCGGGCGGCCAGGGCCTCGGCCTTGGCGTCCAGTTCGCCGTAGGTCAGGCTGAGCCCGCCCTGCACCACGGCGATCCGCTCGGGGGCCTCGGCGGCCCGCCGGGCCACCCGCTGGTGCAGGCAGACCGGTTCGGTCAGCGGCGGCCCGGGCCGGTTGACCTCGGCGACCAGCTCGCGCTCGGCGGGGGTGAGGTGGTCGACCAGGTCGATCCGCTGCCCGTCGGGGGCGGTCAGGAAGGCGGCCAGGTGCGCGGCGACCCGGTCCAGGGCGTGCGCGTCGTCCGGCCGGGCGGTGGCCCGCACGCGTAGCGTCCAGCCGCCGTCAGGGGCCGGGGTGAGGGCGAACACGGCGGGGGAGGAGTCCGGGTGGACGGACAGCTCCAACGGGCGCCCGTCCGGGAACCCCTCGCAGTGCCGGGCCAGGGCGGCCCGGCAGGCCGCCAGGGTGGGCGCGGATGATCCGGTTCCGGCCAGTTCGGCGGGCTCGATCCGCCAGGCCGTCCACTCCTGCTGCCCCTCGGCGCGGCCCCACACGGTGACCGGCCGCAGGCCGCCGTAGCGCAGCACCAGCGCGCCCAGTCCGGCGGCGAGGTCCGCGGGCGCGGCGGCCGGCAGGCCGGTCAGCGGCCCGGACTCGACGGCCTCGGGCCGGTCACCCCACAGCACCGGGAGGACGGGGTCGGCGTGCTCGGTCATGAGGAGGCTCCCTGGTGGGGTTCGTGACGGGTGTACGGGGCCGCGGCCAGCAGGTCGGAGCCGCGGGCGCCCGGGCGCTCCAGCGCGGCCCGGAGCAGGGCCTGCAGCTGTTCGGCCAGGCCGGCCGCCCAGGCCGGGTCGAAGGCCTCGGTGGAGTACTCGATGCTGAGCAGGAAGTCCGGGCCGTCCTCGATGAAGGTCACCGTGGCGTCGAAGGCGTGCCGCCCGGGATAGAGGTCGACGTCCTCGCAGCTGACACCGGGCAGCTCCGGGCGCCCGGGGGCGCTGCCGCCGGTGCGCAGCTGGAGGGTGACCTGCGCGAGCGGGTTGCGGCCCGGGCGGCGGGCCGGGGCGAGCCGGCGCACCACGGCGCCGAACGGCACCTCGTGGTCGATGGCGGCCAGGGTCGCGGCGTTCAGCCGGGCGGCGAGCTGCTCGACGGTGGGGTCGTCGGCGAGGTCCGCCCGCAGCACCACCATGTTGACGAAGTAGCCGATCAGCGGTTCGAGTTCCGGCTCGCCGCGGCCGGCGAACAGGGTGGCGAAGGCGGTGTCGGGGCGGCCGGTGCGCTCGGTCAGGGCGAGCGAGAACGCCGCGCCGAGCAGCGGGAACAGCGAGAGCCGGGCGGCCCGGGCCCGTTCGGTCAGCGCCCGGTGCAGCTCCGGGTCGAGCCGGACCACCAGCCGGTCGGCGGCGAAGGACGGGCGCCGGGGGCGGCTGCGCCCCGCCGCCAGGTCGACGGCCGGGAGGTCGCGCAGGGCGGCCTCCCAGTGGCCGAGCAGCTCCTCCAGCTCCGGCCCCTGGAAGCACTCCCGCTGCCACCGGGCGTACCGCCGGTACGGCACCGGCAGTTCGGGCAGCACCGCCTCCGGGTCCTTGCCGGCCAGCAGTGCCGCGTACCCGGCGGACAGTTCGTCGGTGAGCACCCGCAAGGACCAGCCGTCGGTGGCGATGTGATGCATCACCAGGCTGAGCACATGCTCCTCGGGGCCGAGCCGGAACAGCCGGAGCCGGAACGGCCGACCCGCCGCCAGGTCGAAGGGCTCACGCGCCTCCCGGTGCAGGGCGTCCGCCAGCTCGGCCCCGTCGGCGACCTCGCACAGCGGCAACTCGGCCTCGCCGGGCGGCAGCACCAGCTGGTACGGGTCGCCGTCGTCCGCGCGGAAGGCGGTGCGCAGCACCTCCTGCCGGCGCACCACCAGGGTCAGCGCCCCCCGCAGCAGTTCGGGCCGCAGCGGGCCGCGCAGCCGGAAGGCCAGCGGGACGTGGTAGGCGGCGGTGCCGGGTACCAGTTGCTCGAACATCCACAGCGCCTCCTGGCCGGAGGACAGTTCGTACCGCTCGGCCGGGTCGGCCGCGCCGACGGAACCGGGCATCGTGCTCCCATCGAAGTGTCGGAACGTCGGGGGCGAGGTCGGAAGGTGGCGGGGGTGGCGCGGAGCCGCCCGCAATGCCTCGGCCGCGCCGGGAGGGAGTGCGCCGGCGGGCGGGCGATCATCGGTCCAGTCTGTCAGCCGTACGCACTCTGCGGAAGATCCTCCCCGGGGGTGGGCCGGAAAGTCCCCGGAAAAGTCCAACGGGAAAGGCAGTTGGTTGTCATACCTCGGCCGGTGCGGTATCCCTTGATCTCGAACCTGTCCGGTGCATGCTCACTTCCGGGAGTCGCGAATGACCGGCACACACGTGGCCGGCGGCCTCGTCACGACGGCGGCCGTGGGCCTGGTGCGGTTGCCGTGCGACCGGTGGCTCGCCAATCATCCGACCGAACGCGGCAGTTCGCGTACGCATCCGGTTCCGGAACCGGTCCTGGAGCGATTCCTGGGCCTGGCGGAGGAACCCGGCGGCGGCGCGGACGCGGTGCTCGCGGCCGTGCTCGCGGTCCTGCTGCACCACTACGCGGGCCAGCAGGACGTCGAGTTGACGCTGGACGGGCCCGGGTCGGTGCGGATCTCGGTCGACGAGGACGCCGACCTGCGCGGGGTCCGGCAGCAGGTGGAGCGTCAAGTCGCCGGAGCGAGCGGCCCGGTGGACGGGGCCGAGGTCCCGCTGACCGTCAGGCTGGGCCAGGCCGGCCCCGGCGCCCTGCTGGAGGCCGCGTACGACCCGGCGCTGCTCGACGAGGCCACCGCCGCCCGGGTGCTGGAGCACACGGCCCGGCTGCTGGCCGCGCTGGTCGCCGACCCCGACGGAGCGGTCCGCCGGGCCCGGTTCGGCTCGCCGCAGGAGCGCGAGCGGATCCTCACCGAGTGGAACGGCGACGGCACCCGGACGCCGTACCCGGATTCGACCGTGGTGGCGGCCTTCGAGGAGCAGGCGCGGGCGACCCCGGCCGCGCCCGCGGTGGAGTTCGAGGACGAGGTGCTCAGCTACGCCGAACTCGACCGGCGGGCCGCCCTGGTGAGCCGCCGACTGACCGCGGGCGCGGGCTCCGGCTTCGTCGGGATCCACCTGGAGCGCTCGGTCGAGCTGGTGGTGGCGATCCTCGGGGTGCTCAAGGCCGGGCTCGCCTACGTGCCGCTCGATCCCGAACTCCCCGCCGACCGGGTGCGGTACATGGTCGAGGACTCCGGCGCCGCCACCGTGCTCTGCCGCCCCGAGGACGTCGAGGCGCTCGCCGGGCCCGGTGTCACCGCCCTGACCGTCCAGGAGGCCGTCCGGGAGGGCGCGCAGGCGCCGGAGGCCGGACGCCCGGAGATCACCGGCGACACCCCCGTCTACCTGATCTACACCTCGGGCTCCACCGGCCGCCCCAAGGGCGTGCTGAACCGCCACGCGGGCGTGTTCAACACCGTCCACTGGCGGCGCCGGCGCTTCCCGCTCGGCCCGGACGACCGGGTGCTGCAGAAGACCCCGTTCGGATTCGACGTCTCGGCCTGGGAGTTCCTCTGGCCGCTGGTCTCCGGCGCCTGCCTGGTGGTCGCCCGCCCGGGCGGGCACCGGGACACCCGCTACCTCAAGCGGACCGTCCGGGACCGGGGCGTCACCGTGATCCACTTCGTGCCCTCCATGCTGGACGCCTTCCTGGAGGAGGACGACCTGGCCGGGCACTGCGCCGGCCTGCGGCTGGTCTTCGCCAGCGGCGAGGCGCTCACCCCGACCACCGTCCGGGCCTTCTTCCGGCAGCTGGACTGCGAACTGCACAACCTCTACGGGCCCACCGAGGCCTCCATCGAGGTCTCGCACTGGCAGGCCGCGCCGGACTTCGCCGGGCGGGACGTGCCGATCGGCCGCCCGATCGCCAACACCGGCCTGTACGTCGTGGACGAGCGGCTCGAACCGGTGCCGGTCGGCGTGGCGGGCGAGCTGTGCATCGGCGGCGTCCAGGTCGCGCTCGGCTACCACCGGCAGCCGGAACTGACCCGGGAGCGGTTCGTCGCCGACCCCTTCGCCCCGGGCGGGCGGCTGTACCGCACCGGCGACCTCGCCCGGTACCGCACCGACGGGCAGATCGAGTACCTCGGGCGGCTGGACGACCAGGTCAAGATCAGCGGCTTCCGGATCGAACTCGGCGAGATCGAGACCGTGTTGCGCGCCCAGCCGGGTGTCGGGCAGGCCGCGGTGCTCCCGGTCGGGGAGGACGATGCCCGGCGGCTGGCCGCCTTCGTGGTGCCCGCCGGGCCGGGCGCCTTCGACCCGGAGAAGTGCCGCTCCGCGCTGTCCGAGGTGCTGCCCGCCTACATGGTGCCCAAGCAGTTCACCGAGCTGGCGGCACTGCCCACCTCGACGAACGGCAAGCTCGACCGCCGTGCGCTGGCCGGCCCGGCCCAGGCCGCCCCCGCTGCCGCCGTTCCCGCCCCCGCCCCCGCCGCCGTCCCCGCTCTCACCCCCGCCCCCGCCGACGGCGCCGGGGACGCGAAGGGCGCCGAGGACACCGGGTCCGACCTGGAGAGCACCCTGCGCGCGCTGTTCGCCCAGTCGCTGGGCATCGCCGAGGTCGGCCCGCACGAGGACTACTTCGAGCTGGGCGGCCACTCGCTGGCCGCCGTCAAGCTGGCGACCCGGATCCGGGCCGCCCTCGGGGTGGACCTCGACGTCTGGACCCTGTTCGACTTTCCCACCGTGGCCGAGTTGGCACGCGAACTCGCCCGGCCGCTCTGACGAAGGACGGTCCCATGTCAGTTTCACCCGCCCCCGGCCGCGCCCCGGAGGACGCGGACGAGACCGAGGACACCGTGCGCGACCTGCTGGTCGCCGGTGCCGAGAAGCTCGCCGCCGACGACCCGGAGCTCCACCGGGTGCTGGCCCGTGAGCAGGCCCGGCAGAACGCCACCCTGTCGCTGGTGGCCTCCTCCAGCGTGGTCGACCCCTCGGTGCTGGCCGCCCAGGCCTCGACCGCGGTCAACGTGACCGCGGAGGGCTACCCGGGCCGCCGCTACCACGCCGGCTGCGGCGTCATCGACGACATCGAGAGCCTGGCGATCGAGCGCGCCAAGAGCGTCTTCGGCGCCCGCTACGCCAACGTCCAGGCGCACTCGGCGACCACCGCCAACTACGCGGTGCTGTCCGCCCTGTTGAACCCCGGGGACACCCTGCTGGGGATGAACCTGGCCGAGGGCGGCCACCTCACCCACGGCAGCCCCGCCGCGTACGCCGGACAGTACTTCGACGCCGTCGGGTACGGGCTGGACGCGGACGGGCTGATCGACTACGGCCAGGTGGCCGAGCTTGCCCGGGAGCACCGGCCCCGGGTGATCATCTGCGGGGCCACCGCCTACAGCCGGATCGTCGACTTCGCCCGCTTCCGGGCCATCGCCGACGAGGTCGGCGCCTACCTGATGGCCGACATCTCGCACGTCGCCGGACTGGTCGCGACCGGCCTGCACCCGAGCCCGGTCGACCACGCCCACATCACCACCGCCTGCACCCACAAGCAGCTGTTCGGCCCGCGCGGCGGCCTGATCCTGGTCGGCCGGGACCACGACGCCCCGGCGCCCAAGGGCAACGGCGACCTCGGCACCTTCCTGAACCGCGCGATCTTCCCGTACTACCAGGGCGCGCCCGCGCTCAACAGCATCGCGGCCAAGGCCCGCGCCCTCGCGATCGTGGCGACCCCGGCCTTCGCGGCCACCACCGAGCGGATCGTCTCCTTCTCCCGCGGCATGGCGGCCGAACTCGGCCGGCGCGGCTACCCGATCGTCTCCGGCGGGACGGACAACCACACCGTCCTGGTCGACCTGCGGACCCGCGGCCTCAGCGGCCTGGTGGCCGAGGAGGCGCTGGAGGAGTGCGGGATGGTGGTCAACAAGAACCGGGTGCCCGGCGACACCACCCCGCCGCTGGTCGGCGGCGGCGTGCGGCTGGGCTCCAACAGCGCCGCGCACCGCGGGATGTCCGGGGCGGAGGCGGGGCGCTGCGCCGAGCTGATCGACACCGTGCTGTCCGCCGTCACGCCGCTCGGGCCGCGCAGCTACGAACTGCCCGACGACGTCCGCTACTCGGTCGCCTCCCAGGTCGCCGAACTGGCGGCCAAGTTCCCCCTGCCCGGCTACGCCACCGCCTAGGCCCCGCCTAGGCCCCGCCCAGGCTCTGCCCAGGCCCGGCCCAGGTCCCACCCAGGCCCCAACGGAAGGACGAACATGAGCGAGCCCGACGACGACCGCCGGTACCTGGTGGTCCTCAACGACGAGGAGCAGTACTCCGTCTGGCCGGCCGACCGGGAGGTCCCGGCCGGCTGGCGGGCGGAGGGCTTCGAGGGGACCCGCCAGGCGTGCCTGGAGCACGTCTCCGAGGTGTGGACCGACATGCGCCCGCGCAGCCTGCGGCGGGCCATGGAGGGCAGCCAGGGCAGCAAGGGCTGACCTGCGGCCCGGCCGCGAACGCCGGAGGCCCGGGGTGGTGGTTCACCAC
>NZ_JBHZCN010000082.1:0-18125 GCF_042755465.1 Kitasatospora sp. NPDC059160
GGGTGCAGGGTGCCGCCGGGCAGCGGCAGGTCGGCGGCGCCGCCGGGCAGGCCGCGCAGCACCGCCTCGGCCTCGGCCGGCACCGCGACGACCACGAGCAGCCGGGCCCGTTCGGGGCCCGGCTGCCCGGGGTGCGCTTCGGAGACCTGTGCGGTCATCGCGGGGAGCGTCAGTCGTTCTTGGTGTTCAGCTGGAAGTACCACACCGCGATCGGGCTCTCCGACTTCTTGTCGATCTCGACCACGGTGATCACGGTCTTGCCGCTGGAGTTCAGCACCTTGCCCGCGGTCTGGGAGCCGGAGAAGCTCGGGCCCTGGGCGTAGGAGAACAGGCTGGTCTGCCCGCCCTGGCTGCTGGCGCCACCGTTGCTGGAGGCCCACCAGCCGGTCTTGGCCACGTTCGGGCTGACGCCGACGCCGATCCGGTCGCTCGCCCGCACGTCGGACTGCGGGAGGTCGCCGCTGGCCAGGGCCTGCTTGGCCGCGGTCTGGCACTGGTCCTGCTGGTCGTCGCTCAGCGGGCTGCCGCCGTTCCAGCACAGCGGGTCCGCGACGGTCGACGTGGTGCCGACCTGGAGGGTGGCCCGGTGGGTGTTGTGCTCGGTCTGCCCGGCGGCGATCGCGACGGAGGTGCCCACCGTGGCGGCGCCGACCACGACGACGGCGCCGAGGGCGGCGATGACACGGGTATTGAGGCTCATGCGACAGAATCTACCGGGCCCGGGCGATCACGCGACGCGGGGGTCGGCCACCGCGTGTTGCCCCGTCGTGGAAACCGACCGGTTCAGGCCGTTTCAGGCCACCCTGGGCGCGGCCGGGTGCCGCCGCAGGCCCAGCCGCAGCAGCGAGCGGGCCGTCCACAGCAGCACCAGGCCGACCACCGAGGCGGCGATCGACAGGCCCAGCACCCCGTTCAGCGGCAGCACGATCCCGACCCCGCCGCCGACCACCCAGGACATCTGCATCAGGGTCTCCGAACGGGCGAACGCCGAGGTCCGCACCGCCTCCGGGACGTCCCGCTGGATCAGCGCGTCCAGCGCCAGCTTGCCGAACGAGGCCGCCATCCCGGACACCGCGGCGACCAGAACCACCGTCACCACGCCGTACCAGAGCGCCGCCGCCGCCGTCACACAGGTCGCCAGCAGCAGCATCGCGGTGACCGTCGCCTCCGGGCCCCGGGTGCGCAGCCAGGAGCCCAGCACCGAGCCCAGCGCGTTGCCCGTCCCGGCGGCCAGCGCCACCAGGCCCAGCGCCAGGGTCGGCCGCAGGCCGCCGATCGGGTCGGTGCGCAGCAGGAAGGCCAGGAAGAACACCAGGAAGCCGACCAGCCAGCGCATCCCCGCCATCGCCCGCAGCGCCAGCACCACCGAGGGGCCGACGGTGCGCAGCGAGGCCTTGACCTTCGGGGGCTTGTGGTGGGTCAGGTGCGAGCCGCCGCCCGGGGCCTCGGCGGACACCTCGGCGTGCAGCACGGCCCGCTGCTCGCCCTTCGCCGAGTCCACCGCGTGCGGCAGGTGGAAGGCCATCAGGGTGCCGATCACGAACACCAGGAAGGCGCCGCGCAGCGGCCAGCCGGGCCCGATCAGGTGCAGCAGCCCGCCCACCGCGGCCGCCACCCCGGTGGCCAGCAGCCCGGCCAGGGTGACCCGGGAGTTCGCCTTCACCAGCGACAGCCGGCTCGGCAGCAGCCGGGGCACCACCACGCTGCGCACCACCCCGTACGCCTTGGACGCCACCAGCACGCCCAGCGCCTCCGGGTAGAGCGCGATGCCGCCGCCGGAGATCACCCCGGCCATCGTCCAGGCCAGTACGGCCCGGGCCAGCATCGACATCGCCATGGCGGCCCGGCGGCCGTGCGGCAGCCGGTCCAGCAGCGGGCCGATCACCGGGGCGAGCAGGGCGAACGGCGCCATCGTGATCAGCAGGTAGAGCGCGACCCGGCCGCGGGCCTCGCCGGTGGGGACCGAGAAGAAGATGGTGGAGGCCAGCGCGATGGTGATCAGCATGTCGCCGAAGGAGTTCAGCGCGTGCAGCTCGATCAGCTTCGCCAGGCCGGACTCGCCCGCGCCCTCGGCCGAGGTGGCCCGGCGGATCCGGCGGCCGGTGCCGTGCACCAGCTTGCCGGTGCGCAGGCCGGCGGCGGAGGCGGTGCGGACCAGGAAGGGGCGGTGGGGCTCGGGGGCGTCCTCGTCGGCTTCCTCGGCGGCTCCCGCGACCGCTTCCGTGACGGTTTCCTCGTCGGCGCCCGTGACGGCTTCCGTGACGGGGCGGTCGGGCTTCTCCAGGTCGACCCGGTCGGCTGCGGACGGCCCGCCGCCCGCCACCGGCCGCGGTTCGCCCGCATCGGGGAGGGGAGACTGTTGTCGCGGCGCGGCCTGCGTCTCGTCGGGGCTGCCGGCCTGCGAGGGGCGCAGTGCGTGCTGCGACGGGTTTTCGTCCGCCACAAGCCCATCCTGCCCCAGATTCGCCGGGGTGACGCGGGATTCGGCTCCGCTCGGCGCGGCCTCCGGAAGGCTCGGCTCCGCCCCGGACTGTGCCGGGGCGCCGACCGGCGGGTAGCCTGCCCCAAGGTCCGCCCGCGTGGGCGCCGGGGCGCCGGCAGGCCGGACGGGCGGCGCGGTCGGTACCCGTGGCGGCCCCAGGTCGCGCAGAATGGACGCGGGACTACCGAGCCGCGACGGAGAAGGCAACACGCCGTGGGCGACAGAAGAACTGGGAGAGAATCGACGCCGTGAGTGCTGCGATGCGAAGCCGTACCCCCGACCGGCTCTGTGCCGACGCCGTCGAACTCGCCCGCCAGGCTGCCGAGGAGGCCGTCGGGCCCGAGGCCGTCGGCCCGCACCTCGGTGCGCAGGCGGACGCCGACCGCGTCGTCACCCACAGCTTCGAGTGCCTGGACGCGGCCTACCGCGGCTGGCACTGGGCGGTCACCGTCGCCCGGGCCCCGCGCGCGAAGAACGTGACCGTGGACGAGGTCGTGCTGCTGCCCGGCCCCGACGCGGTGCTCGCGCCGGAGTGGGTGCCGTGGAGCGAGCGGCTGCGCCCGGGCGACATGGGCCCCGGCGACCTGCTGCCCACCGGCGCCGACGACGCCCGGCTTGAGCCGGGCTGGACCGGCGAGGACGAGCCCGCGCCGAACTCCGCCGTCGCCCTGGCCGCCGAGGAGGACGTGGTCCTCAGCGACCCGCACGTCCAGCCCGCGCCGGCCCGCGCCCGGATCAACGCCGTCGCCGAGGAGCTCGGCCTGGGCCGCAGCAGGGTCCTCTCCCGGCTCGGCCTGCACCTGGCCGCCGACCGCTGGGAGAAGGCCCACGGCTCGCAGACCCCGATGGCGCAGGCCGCCCCGGCGGCGTGCGGCAGCTGCGGCTTCCTGATCACGATCGGCGGCTCGCTCGGACAGGCCTTCGGCGTGTGCGGCAACGAGTTCGGCCCGGCCGACGGCCAGATCGTCTCCTTCGCGTACGGCTGCGGCGGGCACTCCGAGGCGGCCGTCATCCCGGCCCCGCCGGCGCCGTCCGAGCTGATCCTGGACGAGCTGGTGGTCGAGCCGCTGCAGCTCCACCCGGACCGGACCTCCGGCTCGGTCGAGCCGGACGCCCCGGCCGAGGAGCTCGGCCACTCCTGACGTTCCCCGTCCGCGGCCCGTCCCACTGAACCGGTGGGGCGGGCCGCGACGTTGTTGCCGGTAGGGGCGCCCGCCGGTGGCGGGGCCCCGCCCGCCTGCCGTCCGTGGGGACTCCCCCCAGCCCACGGGCGGCAGCAGGGCGGGCCGTCGGGCCCCGGCAGTGGGGTGCCGGCCCGGCGGTTCCGCCCCCTCCGACCCCCTCGGCCTCCCTCCGGTCCCCTCGGCCTTTCTCCGCTTTCGCCGGCCCGCTCCGCCCTCCGCCGGCTCCCGTGGTGCTCCTGGTCCCCCTGGGACGGGAGTGGCGGACCGTGCGGCCGGACGGTCCGCCGCCGACCGGCCCCCGCCTGCGGATTCCCGCGCCCGGCCGGGCCCTGCGCCGCCCCCGGACCGGGCGGTGGTCGGGAGCAGTCGGTGGGGCAGGGAAGAATGCCCTACGACGTACAGGGCGGCGGAAGGTGGCAGGTCCCGTGGAACCTCGGATCATCGGCAGCGGCACGGACGAGCACCTCGCGGACCCGTTCGGGAGCGCCGCGCTGCGCCGGCGGGTGCTGGACGCCTGGGCCGCCTCCCCGGCCCGGTTCCGGGAGGACGCCAACGCCGAGGAGGAGCTGGCGCTCGGCGGCTACCGCGACCGCCTGGTGGTCGAGTTGGCGCAGAACGCGGCCGACGCCGCGGTCCGGGCCGGGCGCGGCCCCGGGCGGCTGCGGCTGACCCTGGCCGACGGCGTGCTCGCCGCCGCCAACACCGGCGCCCCGCTGGACGCGGCGGCCGTCGAGTCGCTGTCCACCCTGCGCGCCTCCTCCAAGCGCGGCGAGGAGCCCGCCGTCGGCCGGTTCGGGGTCGGCTTCGCCGCCGTCCTCGCCGTCACCGACGAGCCCGCCGTGCTCGGTGCTGCCGGCGGGGTGCGCTGGTCGCTGGGCGAGGCCCGCTCGCTCGCCGAGGCGCAGCCCGCGCTGGCCGACGAACTGCGCCGCCGGGACGGCCACGTGCCGCTGCTGCGGCTGCCCTTCGCCGCCGAGGGCCCGGCCCCGGACGGCTACGACACCGTGGTGGTGCTGCCGCTGCGCGACGCCGCCGCCGAAGACCTGACCCGCCGTCTGCTGACCGCCGTCGACGACGCCCTGCTGCTCACCCTGCCCGGCCTGTCCGAGGTCGTGGTGGAGACTCCGGAGGGCACCCGCACGCTCACCCGCAGCGCCGCCGAGCCCCGCCCGGACGGCGTCACCGAGGTGACCGTCACCGACGACGGGGGCGGCCGGCTGCGGCGCACCCTCTGGCAGACCGCCGGCGCCACCGGCCGGCTGGCCGCCGAACTGCTCACCGACCGGCCCACCGAGGAGCGCGCCCGCCCGTACTGGACGGTGACCTGGGCCGTCCCGGTCGAGGAGGACGGCACTCCGCAGCGGCCCGCCATCGCGCCGGTGCTGCACGCGCCCACCCCCAGCGACGAGCCGATCGGCCTGCCCGCGCTGCTGATCGCCTCCTACCCGCTGGACTCCACCCGCCGGCACATCGCCCCCGGCGCGCTCACCGACTTCCTCACCGAGCGCGCCGCCGACAGCTACACCGACCTGCTGCGCGCCCGCGGCGCCGACCTCGGCTCGCTCGGCCTCGTCCCCGGGCCGCTCGGGCAGGGCGCGCTGGACAACGCGCTGCGCGCGGCGGTGCTCTCCCGGCTGCCCGGCACGCCGTTCCTGCCGCACCCCGGCGGCGTCGAGGAGGGCACGCCCGCGCTGCGGCCGCGCGACGCCACGCTGCTGGAGGGCGCGGACGGCTCGGTGGTGGAGGCGCTCGCGCCGATCTTCCCCGGCCTGCTGCCGGCCGGACTGGAGCGCCGCACCGAGCTGCGGGTGCTGAACGTGCGCCGGGTGCCGCTGGCCGACGTGGTCGACCAGCTCGGCGGGCTGGACCGCGACCCGGCCTGGTGGCGCAACCTGTACGCGGCGCTCGGCGCGGCCGACCCGGAGGCGCTCGGCGCGCTGCCCGTGCCGCTCGCCGACGGACGGACCGTCACCGGGCCCCGGCGGGTCCTGCTGCCCTCCGAGGACGCCGACTGGGCGGCCTTCCCCGGCTACCCCGAGTCGCTGGCCGGGGCACTCGCCGCGCTCGACCTGCGGCTGGCCCACCCCGAGGCCGCCCACCCGCTGCTGGCCAAGCTGGGCGCCGGCACCGCCACCCCGGCCGGGGTGCTGGACACCCCCGAGGTGCGGGCCGCCGTCGCCCGCTCCTACGAGCTGGCCGACGACGACCTGGACGCCGCGCTGGAGCTGGCCGACGCCGTCCTGGCCCTGGTGAAGGCCGCCGCCCCGGCCGTCGGCGAGCACCCCTGGCTGGCCCGGCTGGCGCTGCTGGACGACGAGGGCGAGCCCGCCCGGGCGGGCGAACTGGTGCTGCCCGACAGCCCGTTCGCGGCGCTCGCCCGCGAGGAGGACGCCGGCTGGGTGGACGACGAGCTGCTGGAGCGCTGGGGCCCCGAGGTGCTGGCCGCCGTCGGCGTGCTGGCCGACTTCGTGCTGGTGCGCGCCGAGGACGTGGTGCTCGACCCGGACGACCTGGAGCGGCTCGACCCGACCGCGCCCGCCGACCGGGCGGCCGGCGGGCACCCCACCGGGCTGCTGGACGAGGCCCCCGACGGGCTCGCCGAGTGGGCCGAGGACGCCCTGGAGGCGCTGAACGCCGACGAGGTGCTCGGGGTCCCGCCCGTGGCCGCCGAACTGCTGGCCGTGCGCGACCTCGACCTGGTGGACGACGACGCCTGGCCCGAGGCGCTCGCCGCGCTCGCCCGCCCGCCGTACCGGGAGGCCGTGGTCAACCCGGTGCGCACCCTGCTGCCCGACGGCAGCTACGCCGACCTCCCGCCGTACACCGCGTGGTGGCTGCGCGACCACCCGGTGCTGGGCGGCCGCGAGCCGGCCGGGCTGCGCGCCGCCGGGGCCGACCCGCTGCTGCGCGGCCTGTACGACGAGGCCCGCACCACCCTGGACGACCAGTTCCTGCACGCGCTCGGGGTGCGCACCACGCTGGCCGCGCTGCTCGCCGAGCCGCACGGCCCGGACGAGGCGCTGGACCGGCTCACCGACCCGGCCGCCGAGGTCGGCCACCGCCAACTGCACGGCATCCACAGCGCGTTGGCCCGGGTCGACCGGGACCGGATCGAACCGCTCGACGTGGTACGGGCGTTGCCGCCGCTGGACCCGGCCACCGGGCGCCGCCCGGACCACACGGTGGTGGTGGACGCCACCGAGGCGGTCGTCGCGGACGCCCCCGACCTGGTCCAACTCCTGCACCCGTACCCGCTGCTGCCGGTCGCCCCGGCGCTCGCCGCGGACCTCGCCGAGCGGCTGCACGTGTCGCTGGCCAGCGAGGTGGCCGGCGGGCGGGTGCTCTCCGAGGGCGTGCTGCACCGGGTCCCCGCCGTGGTGCGGGAGCTGCTGCCCGGCTGCCCGGTCGCCTACGAGGAGCACGAGGAGCTGCTGGTGGTCGGCCCGGACGGCGGCGAGGCCTCCGTCGACTGGCGCTGGGACCACGCGGCGGACGCCCCGGAGCCGCCGTACGACCCGGAGCTGGCCGAAGCCGGCGACGAGGACGACGAGTTCGAGGTCCCGCCGGTGCCCGGGCTGCTGCACGCCGCCACCCCGGAGGGCCTGGCGGCCGGGCTCGCCTGGTCGGTCGGCCAGTGGCACCGGCGCTTCGAGGTGCTGGCCGCGCTCAGCGAGCCGGACCGGGCGTACGAGCTGTCCGCGGCCCGGGACTTCGAGGGCTGAGTTCAGCGGTCGCGCGGCCTGAGCCGCAGGTAGACGGTGGTGGTAACGGTCAGCCAGACCGCGCCGAGCGTCACCACCGCCGCCGTCTTCACCGCGGGCGTCGGCCGGACCGTCAGGCCGACGCCCGCCATCGCCAGCGCCGCCAGCCCGGCGGCCAGCAGCCCGCCCAGGAAGGCGATGAACGCCTCCAGATCCCCGCCCCTGCGTGCCATCGGGCACCCCCTCTCGGGGAAATGCTAAGGGTGCCGACGGGGGCGGGGCGGGCCGGTCACTCCATGCCGCGGCGCTTCATCCAGGCCCAGGCGCACTCCAGGACGATGCCGCAGACCACCGCGATGGCCACGCCCGTCCACGGGTCGCGCTGCCCGACCAGGGAGAGCTCGAAGAAGTTCGACAGGAACGGCACCAGCAGCACCAGCGCGAAGGCGAGGCCCATGGTGCCGATCAGCAGCAGGCGCCACCAGTTGTACGGGCGGGCGACGATGGCGAGCACCCAGATGGCGATCAGGAAGAGCGTCAGGGTGGCCACGCTGGTGTCGGCCCTGAGGTCGGTGGCGTGGTCGGAGCGGGCCAGCGCGTAGGCGACGAAGGTGCCGGTGCCGGCGATCGCGCCGCCCGGGATCGCCAGCCGCAGCACCCGCTTCACGAAGCCGGTGCGGGCCCGCTCGTTGTTGGGGGCGAGGGCGAGGAAGAAGGCCGGCACGCCGATGGTGAGGGTGGACAGCACGGTGGAGTGCCGGGGCAGGAACGGGTACGGCGAGTGGGTGAAGATCACCAGCAGCGCCAGCAGCACCGAGTAGACCGTCTTCACCAGGAACAGGCCCGCGACCCGCTCGATGTTGCCGATCACCCGGCGGCCCTCGGCGACCACCGAGGGCAGGGTCGCGAAGGAGTCGTTCAGCAGCACGATCTGGGCGACCGCCTTGGTGGCGTCCGAGCCGGTGCCCATCGCCACGCCGATGTCGGCGTCCTTGAGCGCCAGCACGTCGTTGACGCCGTCGCCGGTCATCGCCACGGTGTGGCCGCGGGACTGCAGCGCCCCGACCAGCTCGCGCTTCTGCTGCGGGGTGACCCGGCCGAAGACGCTGGTCCGGTCGGCGGTCTCGGCGAGCTGCTCCGGGTCCTTCGGCAGGGTGCGGGCGTCCACCGGGCGGTCCGCGCCGGGCAGCCCGAGGTGGCCGGCCACCGCGCCGACCGAGACCGCCGCGTCGCCGGAGATCACCTTGGCCCGGACGTTCTGGCCCTCGAAGTAGCGCAGGGTCTCAGCGGCGTCCGCGCGCAGCCGCTGCTGGAGCACCACCAGGGCCAGCGGGGTGAGCCCGGCGGCCGGGTCGGGGGAGTCCAGCGGGACGGGCGTGCGGCCCAGCAGCAGCACCCGCAGGCCCTTGGCGCCCAGCTCGTCCACCTCGGCGAGCGCCGGGTGCCCGGCGGGCAGCAGCACGTCCGGGGCGCCGAGCAGCCAGCTGGCCTCGCCGCCCTGGGGCTCCAGCAGCTGCACGCCGCTCCACTTGCGGGCCGAGGAGAAGGGCATCGCCTCGATCACCCGCCAGCCGTGGCCGCCCGGGCCGGCGCCGTCGCCGCGCCCGTACGCGTCGATCACGGCCTGCATGGACGGGTTGGGGCGCGCGTCGGCCCCGGCCATCACGGCGAGCGCGTGCTGGACGGTGTCCCGCTCGGGCGGGGCGGAGCCGCCGTCGGCGATCAGCCGCAGGTCGACGACGTCCATGCCGCCCTCGGTGAGGGTGCCGGTCTTGTCCAGGCAGACGGTGTCCACCCGGGCCAGGCCCTCGATCGCCGGGAGCTCCTGGACCAGGCACTGCTGGCGGCCCAGCCGGATCACGCCGATCGCGAAGGCCACCGAGGTCAGCAGCACCAGGCCCTCGGGGACCATCGGCACGATGCCCGCCACCATCCGGCGCACCGCCTCGCGCCAGTCGCGGCCCTCCACGGCCAGCTGGCTGATGATCAGACCGATCGCGGTGGGGATCAGCAGGTAGGTGATGAACCGCAGGATGCTGTTGATGCCGCTGCGCAGCTCCGACTTCACCAGGGTGAACTTGCTGGCCTCCTCGGCCAGCTGGGCCGCGTAGGCCTCCCGGCCGACCCTGGTGGCGGTGAACGCGCCCGCGCCGGCCACCACGAAGCTGCCGGACATCACCTGGTCGCCGGGCTGCTTGAGGACGGGGTCGGGCTCGCCGGTGAGCAGCGACTCGTCGATCTCCAGGCCGTCCGCCTCGGTCACCTCGCCGTCGACGATCACCTTGTCGCCGATGCCGAGCAGCACGGTGTCGTCCAGGACGATCCCGGAGACGGTGATCTGCTGGACGGCGCCGTCCCGGCGGACCTGCGGTCTGGCCTCGCCGATCAGGGCCAGGCTGTCCAGGGTCTTCTTGGCGCGCAGCTCCTGGAAGATGCCGATCGCCGTGTTGGCGACGATGACCAGCCCGAACAGGCCGTCCTGGATCGGTCCGACGACCAGGATGATCCCGAACATGATGCCGATGATGGCGTTGAAGCGGGTGAAGACGTTGGCCCGGACGATCTCCTCGGTCGACCGGCTGGACCGTACCGGGACGTCGTTGACCTGCCCGTTCGCCACCCGTTCGGCCACCTCGGCGGCCGTCAGGCCGCCGCGCCGGCCGGGCAGCAGCCCGAGCGGGTGCGCTCCGTCGGGATGGTCTCCGCCGGTCGGCTGCTGCTCTTCCGCGGGCTGGGCAGGCTGCGTCATGGCACCGACTCTACGGGCGCCTTATGTCCGGTGCGTGCTACTAAAGGACTATTCAGTCCGACTGGGTGGCAGGGCCGGTGCCGTCCCCGGTGCTGCCACCGGCGCCGCCGTCCGCCTGCGGTGCGGCGGCCTCGGCGGCGCGGCTGCGGGCGATCGCGTCCCGGCGGGCGCGGCAGTACCAGAGGCCGATCAGGCCGAGCAGGCCGCCGGAGAGGCAGATCCACGGCCAGGTGCCGTGGCCGTGGTCGGAGAGGGTGCCCTGGAAGGGGAGCAGGGCGACGAAGGCGACGAACCACAGCACCGTGCCCGCGCCGACGATGGCGACGTCATTGGCCTCCAGCGGAGGGGGCGAGGGGTGCAGCGGCGTCTTGGGCATGGGGCCTAGCGTACGGTGCGCGGGGGCTCCCGGGGCGGTGGGGGCTCCGAGGGGTGCGGCGGGGCGCCAGGTCGGCCAGGGGCGGGCTCTACGCGCGAAGATAGCGCGTGTGCGACCGGGAAACCATACTTGAGGGTCCACGCCCGGCCGCCGTCGCCACGGGCGTTCCCCCCCTCCTCAGCTCCCCCACAGAGGACGCACGCATGCCTGTGGTCCAGCCGACCACCGAGTCGCCCGAACCCGCGGAACCCGCGCCCCCCACCAGCGCCCTGGACCGCTACTTCAAGATCAGCGAGCGCGGCTCCAGCCTGCCGCGCGAGATCCGCGGCGGTGTCGCCACCTTCTTCACCATGGCGTACATCCTGGTGCTGAACCCGATCATCCTGGCCAGCGCCACGGACATGACCGGGGCCCACCTGGACAGCGCCCAGCTGGTCACCGCCACCGCCCTCACCGCGGGTCTCACCACCCTGCTGATGGGCGTGATCGGCAACGTGCCGATCGGCCTGGCCGCCGGACTCGGCGTCAACACCATCGTGGCGCTCCAGCTCGCGCCCAGGATGACCTGGCCGGACGCCATGGGCATGGTGGTGCTGGCCGGCTTCGCGATCATGCTGCTGGTCGCCACCGGCCTGCGCGAGCGGGTCATGAACGCCGTGCCGCTCGGCCTGCGCAAGGCCATCGCGATCGGCATCGGCCTGTTCATCAGCCTGGTCGGCCTGGTCGACTCCGGCTTCGTCAGCCGCATCCCGGACGCCGCCCACACCACCGTCCCGCTGCAGCTCGGCGGCAACGGCCACCTGCTCGGCTTCCCCGTGCTGGTCTTCGTCTTCGGCCTGCTGCTGACCCTGGTCCTGGTCATCCGCAAGGTGCCCGGCGCCATCCTGATCAGCATCGCGGCCTCCACCGTGCTCGCCCTGGTGCTCGACAAGGTCGCCGACGTGCCGGCGCTCAAGTGGGGCCTCACCGTCCCCACCTGGCCAGGCAACCCGGTGGCCGCCCCCGACTTCGGGCTGGTGGGCAAGGTCAGCCTGTTCGGCGGGTTCGAGAAGGTCGGCGTGCTCACCGGCGTGCTGTTCGTCTTCACCGTGCTGATGTCCTGCTTCTTCGACGCGATGGGCACCATCCTCGGCGTCGCCGACGAGGCCCACCTGCTGGACGAGAAGGGCGACCTGCCGGGCATCAACAAGATCCTGATGGTCGACGGCATCGCCACCGCGGCCGGCGGCGCCACCTCCGCCTCCGCCAACACCTGCTTCGTCGAGTCCACGGCCGGCGTCGGCGAGGGCGCCCGCACCGGCTTCGCCTCGATCGTCACCGGCCTGCTCTTCGTGGTGGCGCTGTTCCTCACCCCGCTCGCCACCATGGTCCCCGCCCAGGCCGCCACCCCGGCCCTGGTCACGGTCGGCTTCCTGATCCTGGCCAACTCGATCAAGGAGATCGACTGGGCGGACTACACCATCGCGATCCCGGCCTTCCTGACCATCGTGATGATGCCGTTCACCTACTCCATCACCAACGGCATCGGCTTCGGCTTCATCGCCTTCTGCGTGCTGCGCCTGGCCGCCGGCCGCGGCCGCAGCGTCCCGGTGCCGCTCTACGCGGTGGCGGCGGTCTTCGCCTTCTACTACCTGATGCCGGCCTTCGGCCTGCTCTGACGGCCGCCCGGCCCGTAGGGCCCTCCCCGCCACGTGCGGGGAGGGCCCTACGGCTTTCTCAGTGCACGCAGAACTCGTTGCCCTCCGGATCGTGCATGACCGTCCAGGCGCCGCCGGGCTCGGCGACCTCGTGCAGGACGGCGGCGCCGAGGGCTTCGAGGCGGGTGACGGTGGCCGCGCGCTCGCCCGGGCCGGGGTGGACGTCGAGGTGGAGGCGGTTCTTGCCCTCCTTGGGCTCCGGGACGGCCTGGAACAGGATCCGGCGGCCGAGGCCGGTGTCCGAGGCGGGGTCGTACGGGTCGTCCGGGTGGCGGACGGCGGCGAGGGTGCGCCAGGCGGGGCGGCCGTCGGCCTCGGTGAGGGCGTCCGGGGTGATCGCGCCGGCCTCCAGCAGGCGGGCGATCAGGGCGGTGTGGTCCTCGACGGTGTAGTCGAGGGCGGCGCCCCAGAAGGCGGCCTGGCGGTGCGGGTCGGTGCAGTCGATGACGAGCTTCCAGTGCAGCGGCATGTAACCGGTTCTACCGGTTACCGGCCGGGGGTGGCAATCACCGGCGGTCGGAAGGTGTCAAAAAGGCGACCGTGTAGGGCAGTTGGCGGCGGGAATACTGGCTGGACGGAGACGGGGAGGGGACTCGACCGATGGTGCAACAGGATCCGCCCGGGGGCGTCGAGGCGCGACTGCTGCCGGAACTGTTCTGGCGGGCGGACAAGGCCTCGCTGGACGGACAGCGCGAGACGCTCCGCTGGCACCGTGGACTGATCGCCATGCTGGTGGTCGCCGCGCTGATCGGCTCGCTCCCGGGCCCGGACCACAAGGGCGACGGCGATATCAAGCCACTGTTCTCGGTGGCCGCCTTCCTGATCGCCGGCTACTTCTGGTCCCGGCTGCGCCGCGGCAACCCGCAGGGCCGGTGGTACGAGGCGCGGGCGGCGGCCGAGTCGGTCAAGACGCTCGCCTGGAAGTACAGCGTGCGGGCCCGGCCGTTCGGCGGCGAGGCCGACTCGCCGGACGCCGACCGCGGCTACCTGCTCCAGGTCGAGGACGTGCTGCGGGCCTTCGAGGACCCGGAGATCGTGCCGCCCGGCAGCGTCCCGGAGATCACCGAGGAGATGCGCCGCTCCCGGGCCGGCAGCCTCACCGCCCGGCGCACCCTCTACCTGCGCACCCGGGTCGAGAGCCAGCGGACCTGGTACCGCTCCCGGGCCGAGTCCTGCGAGTCCCAGGCGGTCTCCTGGGGGCTCGGCATCGCGACGCTGATCATCATCGGTGCCGCCGCGGCGATCGCCCAGGCCACCGGCGCCCTGGAAGTGCACATCTTCGGGGCCAGCTCGGCCGCGGCCGCCGCGATCATCGCCTGGACCCAGCTCAAGCAGCTGCGCCCGCTGGCCGCCGCCTACCAACTGGCCGCGCGCGAGCTGGAGAACGTCGGCAACCAGCTCTCCGACCTCGACCTCAAGACGCCGGACGCCGAGGAGCGCTGGGCCCGGCTGGCCGCCGAGGCCGAGGACGCCGTCTCCCGCGAGCACACCACCTGGCGGGCCCGCCGGGCCTTCCCCCGGTAGCTCCGGCCGGACGGCGCGCCAGTCCAACTCCGGGGAGGGGCTGGGGAGATCCGGCGAAGCGGGGCCACGCCGGGGGCACAGGTGTGCGGGGAGGGTGAGAGTGGGGCGCCGAGGCACGGAACGTGACCATTACGTGTCCATGCCGTGGTTTCATCGCCTCCGCGCGACCCGCAGTCCCTGCCCGGAGGCCCCCTGTGCGCATTCTCCTGATCGCCACCGCGTTCAACAGCCTGACCCAGCGCGTCCACACCGAGCTGCGCGAGCGCGGCCACCAGGTCGCCGTCCAACTCGCCCTCGGCGACGAGCAGATGCGAGAGGCGGTGGCCCGGGTCGACCCGGAGCTGATCGTCTGCCCGATGCTCACCAAGGCCGTCCCGGCGGACATCTGGTCCACCCGGACGGTCCTGATCGTGCACCCGGGCCCGAAGGGCGACCGCGGCCCCTCCTCGCTCGACTGGGCGATCACCGAGTCCGCCCGGCACTGGGGCGTCACCGTGCTGCAGGCCGTCGAGGAGATGGACGCCGGCGACATCTGGGCCTGCGTCGAGTTCCCTGTCCCCGACCGCGGCAAGAGCGAGCTGTACCGGGGCGAGGTCGCGGACGCCGCCGTCGAGGCCGTCCTGCTGGCCGTCCAGCGGTACGAGGGCGGGCTGTTCACCCCCGAACCGCTCGACTACGCCCGCCCCGACGTACGCGGCGAACTGCGGCCCCTGCTGCGCCAGGAGACGCGCCGGATCGACTGGCAGCAGGACGACACCGCCACCGTGCTGCGCAAGCTGCGCGCCGCCGACTCCCAGCCCGGCGTGCTGGACGAGCTGTACGGGCAGGAGTTCTTCCTGCACGGCGGCCACCCCGAGGACGAACTGCGCGGCCCCGAGCCCGGCGCCGTGCTCGCCACCCGGGATGGCGCGATCTGCCGGGCCACCGTGGACGGCGCGGTCTGGATCCCCCAGCTGCGCCCGCGCCGCACCCCGGGCGGGCCGGTCACCTTCAAGCTGCCCGCCGCCACGGTGCTCGCCGACGAGCTGCACCGGGTCCGCGAGGTGCCGGTGACCCCGGAGCAGGCCGCCCGCCGGGACACCTGGTCGGAGCTGCGCTACCACGAGGACGGCGAGGTCGGCTTCCTCGAATTCGCCTACGCCGGCGGGGCGATGGGCACCGAGCAGTGCCGCCGGCTGCTGGCCGCCTACCGCGCGGCCGCCGACCGGCCCACCTCGGTGCTGGTGCTGGGCGCGCCCCGGGACTTCTACTCCAACGGGATCCACCTCAACGTCATCGAGGGCTCGGCCTTCCCGGCGCTGGAGTCCTGGGAGAACATCAACGCGATGGACGACCTGGTCGAGGCGGTCCTGACCACCGACGACAAGCTGACCGTCGCCGCGCTGGCCGGCAACGCGGCGGCCGGCGGACTGATGCTGGCCCTGGCCGCCGACGAGGTGTGGTGCCGGGAGTCGGCGGTGCTCAACCCGCACTACCGGCTGATGGGCCTGTACGGCTCCGAGTACTGGACGTACACCCTGCCCGCCCGGGTCGGCGCCGAGCAGGCCGAGCGGCTCACCACCGAGGCGCTGCCGGTCGGGGCCGCGCACGCCCGCCGGATCGGCCTGGTGGACCGCACGGCCGGCGGGGACGCGGCGGAGTTCCGCCGCTGGACGGCCCGGGAGGCCGCCCGGCTGGCCGGCTCGCCGGAGCTCACCGGGCGGCTGGTGGACAAGAAGCGCCGCCGCGCCGAGGACGAGGAGGCGAAGCCGCTGGCCGCGTACCGGGCGGAGGAACTGCGCCGGATGCACGGCAACTTCTACCGGGCGGGCGAGCCGTACCACGCGCTGCGGCGGGACTTCGTGCGCAAGGCCTGCCCGGCGGCCACGCCGGAGCACCTGACGGGGCTGCTCGGTCGGCCCTGAACCCCGGTGCGGCGGTGGGGCGGTGGCCGCCGGCGCGGCGGTGAGGCGGTGACGCCCGGCCGGGGTGGGGGACCCGGCCGGACGTCCGTCGTGGGGCCGCCCGCGACTCGGCGCGGCGGCCCGGCTCGGCGCCGGGCGGCGGTGCCGCTCAGCGGCGGCTGCCGGCGGTGCGGCTCAGCGGCTGCCGCTGCGGCGGGACGCGGGGCGTCCGCGGGGGCAGCGGGGCGGCCGGGCCGACCAGCAGCGGCTGGGTGCTGGGCTTGCTCGGGGAGACGGCGAAGGCCAGCGAGCCGAAGAACACGTAGCAGCCGAGCCCGACCCCGAGCGGGAAGATGAACTGCAGTGCCATCACCCCGCCCTGGGTCGAGTGCGAGGCGTCGAGGCGGACCGAGAGCGCCGCCATGCCGGTGTAGTGCATCGCGCAGACCGCCACGCCCATCACCGGCGCCGCCGCCAGCACCGCGAGGGTGCCGCGGATGTTCAGCGCGGCCCAGAGCGCGGCCGTGGCGGCGAACACCGCGATGCCGATCGAGAGCCCGACGGTGACGTGGTCGTAGCCGAGCCGGCCGGGCAGCACCATCGCGGCCATGCCCAGGTAGTGCATCGCGGCGACCCCGAGCCCGGTGGTCAGTCCGCCGACCAGCAGGGACAGCACGGGGTGGCCCCGCCAGTACCCGACGGTGAACAGCCCGATGCCGACCACCGCGACCGCGACCAGCAGGCTGAGCACGGTGAGCCCCGGCTGGTAGGTGATCTCGGCGCCGGTGACGGAGAAGCCGAGCATCGCGATGAAGTGCATGGACCAGATGCCGGCGCCGAGCGAGGTCGAGGCGAAGAGCAGCCAGACGGCGCGGCTGCGGCCCGTCGAGACCAGTGCCCAGCGGGCGCTGCGCAGGGCGACGAAGGCACCGAGGCAGGCGACGAAGTACGAGACCGCCGGTGTCACCCAGCCGTGGTCGGCATGATGGATCTCACCCAATTGAGCTCCCTGGACGAGGGGTTGAGGGCGCCAGGGTTCGGGCGGAGGCGGCCGACGGGGGACCGGGAACGGGTGGGACGCGCGCGCAGACGGGCACGGAGGGGGCTCCGCCGAGGGGAGACCTGGCGTGGTGATGCCCCTGACAACCCGGGACAGTAACCACTGCCCGGTGGTCGCACAAGGTTCGCGCTTTTCGTGAAGTCCCAGGTCAGGAAGGACCTTTACGCGGTCTGCAAGATCTCGGCACCAAGCCCTGACACCGCCTGCGCACGGCCTCCGGGCGGCTTGGTGCGTTACTCCAGCGGGGCCAGCCCGAACGGGTGCCCGGCCGGGTCGATCAGCACCTTGAGCGTGCGGCCGTGCTGGTAGCTCGGCTCGGTCGCGCCGAGCGCGAGGGCCTTCGCGGTGGACTCCTCCAGGTCGTCCACGTAGAAGTCGAGGTGGAAGTGCTTGCTGCCGTCCGGCTCGGTCCACGGCTCCGGGCGGTAGCCCGTCACCCGGCCGAAGCCCAGCGGGCTGCCGCCCTCCGGGTTGTCCAGGATCGCGAAGCGCTCGTCCACGTGACGGGTCTCCCAGCCCAGCAGCTCGCCGTAGAACGAGGCCAGCGCGACCGGGTCGGCGCAGTCGATGGTGACCATGGCGAGCCGGGCGAAGCCGGAGTCGTCCGGCGCGGACTGCACGGACTGCGCCGATCGCTCGGACTGCGCCGGCCGCACGGACTGTGCGGATTGCGCGGGTTGCTCGGAGGCGAGGTCGGACATGTCTGGTCGGCCCTTCCGGGAGGCGGGAACGATCACCCCTCACCAATATGGCACCGGGCCGATCCTCCGGCGCGGTGGGAACCCGTTTTTCTTTAGCGAGAGTAATGACGTAAGCTAAAGAGATGCCCGAGATGTCCGAGCCGGACCTCGCAGCGATCTCACAGCTGCGGTCGTCCACGATGCGCCTCTCCCGACGACTCAAACACCAACGGGTGGAGGAGTCGCTGAGTCCCACCGAGATGGGAGTGCTGGGCACCCTCGCCCGGTGCGGGAAGGCGACGCCGGGTGAGCTCGCCCGGAAGGAGCACGTGCAGCCTCCTTCGATGACCAGGATCGTCGCGATGCTGGAGGAGAAGGGGCTGGTGCGGCGCGAGCCGCACCCCGAGGACCGCCGCCAGGTGGTCGTCAGCAGCACCGAGCAGGCCGAGACGATCCTCGCGGAGAGTCGTCGGCGCCGAAACGTCTGGCTCGCCGAGCTCGCCCAAGGGCTCGACGACGAGGAATGGGCCGTCCTCAGGGAAGCCGCGCCCGTGCTCTACAAGCTCGCCCACCTGTAACTCGTACAGATCGAGGCACACCGACCCCGGCCGGCCGCCGGGAGGAGAAGGAGCCCGCATCACCGCAGGACCGACCACCGTTACCAGGAGCGGGGCGGCCCCCCCCCCGGCCCGCGCGCCCCGAGGGGGGACCACCCAGACACCGCCCGCGCGCCCCACCGCCCCCCCCCGGAAACACCACCCCCACCAAAAACCCCCCACCGGCCGCCCC
>NZ_JBHZCN010000082.1:18135-43315 GCF_042755465.1 Kitasatospora sp. NPDC059160
GGCCCCCGCCAGGGCCGTCGCGCCGCGAGGGGAGACCACCGTGACACCGCCGGCCGCAGCCAGCGCCGCCGCCCGTACCGACGACCCGACCAACGACCCCGCCGCGGACCGCACCGCGGCCGCCGACGCCCAGGCCCCCGCCCCCAGCGGGCTGCCCGGCAGCGGCGACGACGACCCCGACGAACGGACCGCGGCGCACCCCGCCGCTCAGCGCCGGACCCACCCGGCCGCATCTCCCGCAGGAGCCCGCTTCACCAGGCCCGGGGGGATGTTCTCCTCCCTGCGCGTTCGCAACTACCGCTACTACTTCGCCGGCCAGGTGGTGTCCAACACCGGCACCTGGATGCAGCGGATCGCCCAGGACTGGCTGGTCCTGAGCCTCACCGGCAGCCCGCTCGCGGTCGGCATCACCACCGCCATGCAGTTCCTGCCGATGCTGCTGCTCGGCCTGTTCGGCGGCGTGCTCGCCGACCGGATGCCCAAGCGCCGGCTGCTGATCTGCACCCAGGGCGCGATGGGCCTGCTCGCCGCCGGCCTGGCCGTGCTGACCGTCGGCGGCGTGGTGACGCCGTACTACGTGTACGCCTTCGCCCTGCTGCTCGGCCTGGTCACCGTGGTCGACAACCCGACCCGGCAGGCCTTCGTGTCCGAGATGGTCGGCCCCAAGGACCTGGCCAACGCCGTCAGCCTGAACGCCGCCAACTTCCAGACCGCCCGGCTGGTCGGCCCCGCCGTCGCGGGCCTGCTGATCGCCGCGGTCGGCAGCGGCTGGGCGTTCGCCGTCAACGCGCTGTCCTTCGCCGCCGTGATCGGCGGACTGCTCGCGATGCGCGAGTCCGAACTGCGCCCGACCGAGCCGATCGCCCGCGAGAAGGGCCAGCTGCGCGAGGGCCTGCGCTACGTGAAGGAGCGGCCCGAGCTGCTCTGGCCGATGGTGCTGGCCGGCTTCATCGGCACCTTCGGGTTCAACTTCCCGACGCTGCTCGCCGGATTCGCCCACGACACCTTCAAGGTCGGCGCCGGGCAGTACGGCCTGCTGAACACCATGATGGCCGTCGGCTCGCTGGCCGGCGCACTGCTCGCCGCCCGCCGCGGCGCGCCCCGGCTGCGCCGGCTGGTCGGCGCGGCCCTGGCCTTCGGCGTCCTGGAGGTGGTCGCGGCCCTCGCGCCCGACTACTGGACCTTCGCGCTGCTGCTGACGCTGATCGGGGTGTTCGGGCTGAGCTTCAACACCTCGGTCAACTCCATGCTGCAGCTGTCCACCGACCCCGAGATGCGCGGTCGGGTGATGGGCCTGCTGGTGCTGGTCTTCACCGGCGGCACGCCGATCGGCGCCCCGGTCGTCGGCTGGGTCACCGCCTCGTACGGGCCCCGGCTGGGCCTGTTGGCCTGCGGCGTGGTGTCCGCGCTGGCGGCCGGCGCGGTCGGCCTGGTACTGGCCCGCAGCGCGGACCTGCGGGTGCGGTTCGACCTGCACCCCGGTCGCGGCGGGCGCGTGGTGGCCGTCGTGCCGCGGCACGTCCCGGCCCGCACGTCGGAGCTGGCCACGGCCTGCTGACGGCTCGTCAGGACGCCTCGGGGCTCGACCTCCGGGCGTCCTGACGCTGTGTCAGGATCGGATTCAGAGCCGGATCTCCAGCACCTGGCCGAGCCAGGTGCCGGTCGGCTGCTCGACCTCGAAGCCCGCGGTCTCGGTGAAGCCGAGCGCCCGGTACTGGCCGACCAGCTTGCGGTCGTCGCCCGCGTAGCAGTCCACCCGCAGCAGGTCGAGGCCGCGCCGGCGGGTCTCCTCGACCGCGTCGGCGATCAGCGCCGCGCCGATGCCGGAGCCCTTGAGGCTGCGGTCGGTGACCAGCAGGCGGACGAACAGCTCGGGCTCCTCCGAGACCGGGACGAACTTGCCCCGCTGCTCGGCCAGCACGCAGCAGCCGATCGTGCGGCCCTCGTCGTCCACCGCGATGCGGACCAGGAACGACTCCCCGGTGTACGAGGCGACCTGGTCGACCCGGGCCTGGTCGGTGCTGAACGGCCGGTCGCCCCACTGGCCGGTGCGTTCCCCGGCGGCCAGCCAGGAGACGGCGCCGTCGAGCAGGGACAGGATGTCGGGGACGTCCGCGGGCCCCCCGTTGCGGATCTTCATGGAAAACCGTTCTACACCGAACGGCCGGGCGAGGGAAGCTTGGATCATGAGACTGTTCGTCGCGGTCCTGCCGCCCGCCGAGGCACTCCAGGGGCTCTCCGACGCGGTCGCGCCGCTGCACGGGCTGCCCGGGGCGGACCGGCTGCGCTGGACCGCCGTCGAGGGCTGGCACCTGACCCTGGCCTTCCTCGGCCAGGTACCGGCCGAGCGGCTGCCGGAGCTGGAGACCGCCCTGGCGGCCGTCGCCGGGGCGCACCCGGCCCACCCGCTGCGGATCGCCGGCGCCGGCCGGTTCGGCGACCGGGTGCTCTGGGCCGGGGTCGAGGGGCGGACCCGGGCGCTGCGCCGGCTCGCGGAGGCCGTGGCCGGGGCCACCGCCGAGTTCACCGGGGAGGCCGACGCCCTCGCCTTCCACCCCCACCTCACCCTGGCCCGGGCCGGCTCCTCGAGCGGCCACCGGCGGGCCGCCCAGCGGGTCGCGGCGGCCGAGCTGGAGGGGCCGGCGGCGGCGCTGGCGGGCTACCGGGGGCCGGAGTGGGAGGCCGCCGGGCTGCACCTGATGAGGAGTGACCTGGCCGGGGGGTTCGCCCACTACGAGTCGCTGCGCTCCTGGGCGCTGGCCGACTCGGGCTGAGGGGGTCGAGGGGTGAGCTCTGAACAGGGCCTCGGATTCGCGCGGGTGCGAGCCGCAGGTACGCTCGTTGACCGTGGATCCCAAGACTCGAATGCGCATCGTCTCCGGCACCCTGCTGCTGCTGCTGGTCGTCGTGCTGATCAGCTCGTTGTCCGGCAAGTAGCCCGGGCCCGAACGGCCCGAGTGGACTGAACGGTCCGAGCAGCCCGAACGGCCCGAACGGCCCCGGAAAGGCGAGAGGGCCACCGCCCGCAGGCGGTGGCCCTCAGCCGTGTCCCTCGGGGCGGCTCAGCCGGCCAGCTGCTCGACCACGTGGTCGATGCAGTGGGTGAGCGCCTCGACGTCCGCCGGGTCGATCGCCGGGAACATCGCGACGCGCAGCTGGTTGCGGCCCAGCTTGCGGTACGGCTCGGTGTCCACGATGCCGTTGGCACGCAGTGCCTTCGCGACCGCGGCGGCGTCCACCGACTCGTCGAAGTCGATGGTGCCGACCACCTGGGAGCGCTCGGCCGGGTTCGCCACGAACGGGTTCGCGAAGGAGGACTTCTCGGCCCAGGCGTACAGCCGGGACGAGGAATCAGCCGTACGGGCGACGGCCCAGTCCAGCCCGCCGTTGCCGTTGATCCACTCCAGCTGGTCGGCCAGCAGGAACAGGGTGGCGAGCGACGGGGTGTTGTACGTCTGGTCCTTCGACGAGTTGTCGATGGCCGTCGGCAGCGAGAAGAACGGCGGGATGTAACGGCCGGAGCCGGCGATCTCGGCGGCGCGCTCCAGGGCGGCCGGGGAGAAGGTGGCCAGCCACAGGCCGCCCTCGGAGGCGAAGGACTTCTGCGGGGCGAAGTAGTAGACGTCGGTCTCGGTGATGTCCACCGGCAGGCCGCCGGCGCCCGAGGTGGCGTCCACCAGCACCAGCGAGCCCTCGTCCGCGCCCGCCGGACGCCGGATCGGCATCGCGACGCCGGTCGAGGTCTCGTTGTGGGTGAGGCCGTAGACGTCCACGCCGGCCTCGGCGACCGGCAGCGGGTGGGTGCCCGGGGCGGTCTTGATCACCGTCGGCTCGGCCAGCCACGGGGCGGCCTTGACCGAGGAGGCGAACTTCGAGGAGAACTCGCCGAAGTCCAGGTGCTGGGACTTCTCCCGCACCAGGCCGAAGGCGGCGATGTCCCAGAAGGCGGTGGAGCCGCCGTTGCCGAGGACGACTTCGTAGCCCTCCGGCAGCGAGAACAGGCTGCTCACGCCCTCGCGCACGCGCTTGACCAGGTTCTTCACCGGGGCCTGGCGGTGCGAGGTGCCGAGCAGGGAGGTCTGGGTGGCGGCGAGGGCACTCAGGGCCTCGGGGCGCACCTTGGACGGTCCGCAGCCGAAACGGCCGTCTGCGGGCTTGATGTCAGCGGGGATCTGGATCTGAGCCACGCGCGCAGCCTACCGGCGCGGGACTCGCCCGGGATACGGTCGTCCGCCCGCTGAGACTGTGATCTCCGTTGCTCGGGGGACGCCGACAGCGGGCCCGGACGGAGCCGGACCCGCTGGTCAGAGGCGTTTGTTCGGGTGTGCCGGCGCGGGGTCAGTGCGCGATGGCGTCCCAGCCCTCGATCTCCTCGGGGCGGCGCGGGCCGGGGCCGATGTAGCGCGCGGAGGGGCGCACGAGGCGACCGGTGCGCTTCTGCTCCAGGATGTGCGCCGACCAGCCGGCGGTGCGCGCACAGGTGAACATCGAGGTGAACATGTGCGCGGGGACCTCGGCGAAGTCCAGCATGATCGCGGCCCAGAACTCGACGTTGGTGGCCAGCACACGGTCGGGGCGGCGGTTGTGCAGCTCCTCCAGCGCGGCCTTCTCCAGCGCCTCGGCGACCTCGAAGCGCGGCGCGCCGAGCTCCTTGGCGGTGCGGCGCAGCACGCGGGCGCGCGGGTCCTCGGCGCGGTAGACGCGGTGGCCGAAGCCCATCAGGCGCTCGCCCTTGTCCAGCGCGTTCTTGACCCAGGCGGTCGCGTCGCCGGTGCGCTCGATCTCCTCGATCATGCCGAGCACGCGGGACGGGGCGCCGCCGTGCAGCGGGCCGGACATCGCGCCGACCGCGCCGGAGAGCGCGGCCGCGACGTCGGCGCCGGTGGAGGCGATGACCCGGGCGGTGAAGGTGGAGGCGTTCATGCCGTGCTCGGCGGCCGAGGTCCAGTAGGCGTCGACGGCCTTGACGTGCTTCGGGTCCGGCTCGCCCCGCCAGCGGATCATGAAGCGCTCGACGACCGTCTCGGCCTTGTCGATCTCGCTCTGCGGGACCATCGGCAGGCCCTGGCCGCGGGCGGACTGGGCGACGTAGGACAGCGCCATCACGGCGGCCCGGGCCAGGTCGTCGCGGGCCCGCTCGGCGGAGATGTCGAGGAGCGGCTTGAGGCCCCAGACCGGGGCGAGCATGGCGAGCGCGGACTGGACGTCGACTCGGATGTCACCGGAGTGCACGGGGATCGGGAAGGGCTCGGCGGCGGGCAGGCCGGGGTTGAACTTGCCGTCCACCAGCAGGCCCCAGACGTGGCCGAAGGAGACGTGGCCGACCAGGTCGTCGATGTCGACACCGCGGTACCGCAGGGCGCCGCCCTCGCGGTCGGGTTCGGCGATCTCGCTCTCGAACGCGACGACTCCCTCAAGCCCGGGTACGAAATCGGACATGCGACGGCTCCTTCAGTTCTGCGATCGGTGCTCCGCCGTGGTGGGGCGGCGCTCCAGTGACCGAATCGTGGTTGGCACTCGGTGCCAGAGTGACAGGCACGGGGTGCATTGCGCCATACACCACCGCGGTGATGTTTCCCGTGGGACCACTTGACTTCCCCGTCGAGGGTCGGTCGTGCCCGGGGGACTCCCGGAACCAAACGTCAAGTTCCGGACAATTCCCCGTACGGCGGGCAGTCAAGCGGTGGCGAGTCACCATATCTCCGACCGGGGTTTGTCCGGAGGTAGCGGTGCCGGTTGCTTGTCGTACGGGATGATGTTGGCGTGCAGACCCCGGAACGCGCCCAGTCGACGCCCCTGAGCCCCGCCACCCGGACCCCGGCCGACGAGCCCCGCCCCGGTCCGGACCCCACCGTGATGCGCAAGCACTACGTCCACGAGGGCCTGGCCGAGGACCAGCTCGCGCCCGAGCCGGTCGGGCAGTTCGCCCGCTGGTTCCACGAGGCGGACGACGCCGGGGTGGCGGAACCCAACGCCATGGTGCTCTCCACCGCCGACGAGCGGGGCCGGCCCAGCTCGCGCACCGTCCTGCTCAAGGGCTTCGACGTCCGCGGCTTCGTGTTCTTCACCAACTACGGCTCCCGCAAGGGCTCCGAGCTCGCTGCCAACCCGTACGCCGCGCTGCTGTTCCCGTGGATCGTGCTGGGCCGCCAGGTGATCGTCCAGGGCCCGGTGGAGAAGGTCGGCCGGGACGAGACCGCCGCCTACTTCCGCACCCGCCCGCACGGCTCCCAACTCGGCGCCTGGGCCAGCGAACAGTCCAGCCCGGTCGAGAGCCGCGCCGTCCTCGAACAGCGCTACGCCGACCTGGAGCGCCGCTACCCCGAGGGCGAGGGCGTCCCCGTCCCGCCGTTCTGGGGCGGCTACCGGGTCGTCCCGGAGGCGGTCGAGTTCTGGCAGGGCCGCGAGAACCGGCTGCACGACCGCCTCCGCTACCTCGCCGACCCGACGGCCCCCGGCGGCTGGCGGGTGGAACGCCTCTGCCCGTGACCGCCGCGGCGCGGGGCGCTCACGGGGGTGCCGTGCGTCCGGGTGGTGCGTCCGGGCGCGGCGGGCGACCGGATCTGATGAACCGTCACCGTTTTGTGTAGAATGTGCGCGTCACGGACCGGGGTCGAGGATTTTTCGGCCGCCGGCCCGCTGCACCTGCGTGATCGGGTCGTGCCTGCGTGCATCGTAGTGAGGACTAAGGGACTGATGGGCGTCACCGGTGCGGAAACCGTCGCTGGCCTCGACTCCGACCTGGTCGACGTCGCCGCCCTGCCGCTCGACGAACTCGACGCCCTGCCCGACACCGTCCTCGGCGACCTGCTGCGCAGGGTCGTGGCGGACGCCCTGACCCCCGGGGCCGAGCCGCTCGCCGCGTTCCAGTCGGCACTCGAACTCCGCTGACCCCGCCGCTGACCGCCGGTTAAACCCCCGTTGGCGAATGAATTCGCCAACTCTTGCACCAGTGGGTGCGGTTGGCGACATGCTGGGTAAAGAACCAGCGCCGTCACGGCACCGTCAGGGTCGGGGGGAACAGGTGAGTGAACGGGAACAGCAGCAGCGCCCGTACTTCTTCTTCAGCTACGCGCGTCGGGACTTCGAGGCGGGGGACGCCTTCGTCGACCAGTTCTTCAACGACCTGAGGGACGAACTCGGGCGCATCCTCGGGCCCGCCGTGCAGGCCGACGAACTCGCCTTCCGGGACACCGAACGGCTCCGGCTGGGCGACGAATGGGCCGAGAAGCTCGCGCTGATGCTCGGCCGCAGCCGGACCATGGTCGCGCTCTACTCCCCGGCCTACTTCGCCAGCCTCTACTGCGGCAAGGAGTGGACGGCCTTCCGCGGCAGGGTCCGGCGCCACCACGAGGAGACCGCGGAACTGGTCTCGGCGCTGATCCCGGTGCTCTGGGAGCCCGTCGCGCCCGGTGACCTCGTCACCGAGGTCACCAGGATCCAGTGGGCCCAGCCGGACATGGGCGAGGCCTACGCCCGGCACGGCCTGCGCGCCCTGCTGCGCACCGCCCAGCAGGACGCCTACCGGCAGGTCGTCCGGGTCGTCGCCGGACGGGTCCGGGACGCCGCCGTCCGGCGGCTCGCCGAACTCCCCGAGTTCGACCTGGAGGCCGTCCGCGGCTACTTCCCCGGGCCGGCCGCGCCGGCGCCCGCCGCCGAACCCGGGATGGTCCGGCTGTTCATCGCGGCCGGCCGGGCCTCGGAGGCCGCCGCCGAGGGCGGCTCCCGCTCGGGCGGCTGGTACGGGGCCAGGCCGTGGAACTGGACGCCGTTCTACCCGCCCGCCCAGCCCTCGCTGGCCTCGCGCGCCCAGCAGGTGATCACCAACGCCGGGCACATCACCACGCTGGAGGAGATCGGCGCCGGACTCGGCGAGAAGCTCGACCAGGCCCGGGAGGACAGCCAGGTCAGCGTCCTGCTGGTGGACCCGTGGGCGGCCGAGGCCGAGCGCTACCGCTTCGCCCTGCGCGAGTACGACGACCAGAACCACCCGGTCACCGGCGTGGTCGTGCCGATCGGCGGCAGCGACCCGGACGGGGAGCGCGAACCACCGTGGACCGGCGTGCGCGCCGTCTTCCGACGCAACTGGTTGCGCCGGCGCGACCCGGAGCACTTGTTCCGGGTCAGAGTGAGCCAGGAGAGCTTCGACAGCGACCTCGCCATCATGGTGACGGTTGCTCAGAACAAGCTCATGGACGACAACTTGGATTGGGGGGACGATGGCGGCGACGCCTTCGGCTTCGGCCCGGGCGGCGGCCCGGACATGCCGGGCCTCGCCATTCCGGCCGGTCCGCCCGGCCCCTCCGGTCCGCCGCGGAGCCCGTCCGCGCGCCGGGAACCCGAACCGCCACCGAAGGACCTGCCCGGCCAGCGCCCGGGCAGCCACGACGGCTCAGTCCCGCTGAGGGGAGACGGACGATGAGCATCGAGCCCGGCACGGAGCCCGGACGCGGCGGACCGGGATCGGTCGTCACGTTCTACTCCTTCAAGGGCGGCACCGGCCGGACGATGGCGCTCGCCAACGTCGGCTGGATCCTCGCCAGCCGGGGCCTGCGCGTCCTGGTGGTCGACTGGGACCTGGAGGCGCCCGGCCTCCACCGCTACTACCACCCGCTGCTGGTCGACCCCGAACTCCACTCCACCGACGGCCTGATCGACCTCCTGCGCGGATACGTCAAGCAGGCGCTGCCCTCCGCCGCCGGCCCCACCGGCCGGTCCCCGGCCGCCTGGCTGGACGAACCCGGGCGGCTGGACGGCTACATCTGCGGCCTCGCCCTCGACCTGCCGGCCGGCGGGCGGCTCGACTTCCTCCCGGCGGGCCGCCAGAACGCCGCCTACGCGGCCGCCGTCACCAGCTTCAACTGGCGCAGCTTCTACCACGGCCGGGACATCCGCGGCGGCGAGTTCCTGCGCGAACTGCGCGAACGCTGGGCCCGGAACTACGACTACGTGCTCATCGACAGCCGCACCGGGGTCAGCGACACCTCCGGCATCTGCACCGTCCTGATGCCCGACACCGTGGTCGACTGCTTCACGTTCAGCGCCCAGAACATCCGCGGCGGCGTCGACGCCGCCAAGGCCATCGCCGAGGCCGAGGAACGGGCCATCCGGGTCCTGCCGGTGCCGATGCGGGTCGAGGACGCCGAACAGGAACGCCTCGAAGCCGGCCGGGACTTCGCCCGCGAGGCCTTCGCCCCCTACCTCGGCCGCTGGCTGCCCGGCGACCGCCGGGCCGCCTACTGGGCCGACGTCGAAGTGCCGTACAAGCCCTTCTACGCCTACGAGGAGGTGCCCGCCACCGTCGCCGACCGGCCGCAGGAGGCGCGCAGCCTGCTCAACGCCTTCGAGCGGCTGGCCGAATGGATCACCGACGGCCGGGTCCGCTCGCTGCGCCCGCTCGGCTCCGAGGCGCGCCGCCGGCTGTACAGCGCCTACCTGCGCTCCGCCCGGGCGGTGCCCCGCCAGGTCTACGTCAGCTACGCGCCCGAGGACCGGATGTGGGCCGAATGGGCGGCCGGCACCCTCACCCGCTTCGGCTACCAGACCTCCCTGCACAACGCCGCCGAACCGTACACCGGCCAGCGGCCGCCGGAGGTCACCGGACCGCTCGACGGCCAGGGCCGGCTGCTCGCGCTGCTCTCGCCCGAGTACACCGCGCTGCCCCGGGCCGGCGAGGTCTGGCAGCTCCTCCAGGGGCGCGAACTCCCTTCCGGCACCTCGGCGTTGGTCGCCCTGCGGCTGCAGGACTCGGACGAGCCGGTGCCCCGGCCGTTCATCGGCCAGGCGGTGCCCGACCTGGTCCGTTCCTCGGCGACCGGCGCCGAGGCCCAGCTGTACGGCGAACTCGGCCCACCGCCCGGCAGCAACCGCCAGTTCGACACCGACAGCGGCGAGTTCATCGCCCCCGCCCGCTTCCCCGGCACCGCCCCGCAGGTCCAGGACGCGCCCTCGCGCAACGCCGCCTTCATCGGCCGCGGCAAACTGCTCGAACTGCTCCGCAACCGCTTCACCGGCGGCCCCGCCGCCGTCCTCAGCCAGGTGCTCTACGGCTTCGGCGGTGCGGGCAAGTCCCAGATCGCGGCCGAGTACGCGCACCGCTTCAAGTCCGCCTACGACGTCATCTGGTGGGTGCCCGCCGAGGAACCCGCCAACATCCCGCAGAAGCTCGCCGAACTCGCCCCCCGGCTCGGCGTGCCCACCAGCGACGACGTCGCCCACACCGCCGCCGCCGTCCTGGACGCGCTGCGCCGCGGCCACCCGTACCGCCGCTGGCTGCTGGTCTTCGACAACGCCGGCACCCCCGAGGAACTCGCCCCCTGGCAGCCCGGCGGCTCCTCCGGCGGGCACGTGCTGATCACCTCGCGCAACCAGGGCTGGGCCCGGCACGCCGGCCTGGTCGAGGTCGACGTCTTCCTGCGCGAGGAGAGCATCCGACTGCTGCGCCGCTTCAACGGCGGCCTCTCCCCGGAGGACGCCGACCAGGTCGCGCACCGCCTCGGGGACCTCCCGCTCGCCGTCGGCCAGGCCGCCGTCTGGCTCCAGGAGACGTCGATGCCGATCGCCACCTACCTCGAACTGCTCGACGACGAGCTCACCGAGATGCTCGAACGCACCCGGCTGCGCCCCGCCGAGTACCCCCACTCCGCCGCCGCGACCTGGCGCATCTCGGTCGAGGAACTGCGCCGGATGAACGCCCCGGCCGCCCAGATACTGGAACTCTGCGCCTTCTTCGGCCCCGACGCCATCCCGATGCGGCTGCTCTACAGCCGGGCCGTCACCCGCGCCCTGCGGCTGTCCCCGCGCGCCCCGCGCGACAAGCTCGCGATCGGCGAGTTCCTGCGCGCCATCAACCGGTTCGGGCTGGCCCGCACCGACCAGGGCAGCGAGACGATCACCGTCCACCGGCTGGTCCAGGCCGTGCTCCGGGACCAGGTCGAGGAGGAGCGCCAGGCCGCACTGCGCGGCGTCGTGCACGCGGCCCTGGCCACCGCCAACCCCGGCGACCCGGACATCCCCGCCAACTGGGCCGAGTACGCCGAACTCCTGCCCCACCTCTGGCCGTCCGGCGCCGTCGACAGCGGCGACGAGGACGTCCGGCAGTGGATCATCGACTCGGTCCGCTACCAGTGGAAGCGCAGCCTGCACGAGTCCGGCCGGGAACTCGCCGAACGGGCCCTGGAGCACTGGCGCGCGGACGCCTACGGCGGCGCCGACTTCGACGTCGACAACGACGCCCAGACCCTCATGCTGCGCACCCAGCTGAGCAACATCCGCCGCTCCCAGGGGGCCCTCCAGGAAGCCTACGAGATGGACCGGGACATCCTGGAGCGGTTCACCGCGACCCTGGGCCCGGAGCACTCCCACACCCTCGCCGTCGCCAACAGCCTCGGCGCCGACCTGCGCTTCCTCGGCCGCTACGACGAGGCCAGGGCGCTCGACCGCAGGACCCTGGACGCGGCCCGGCGCACCCTCGGGCCCGACCACCCGCGCACCCTGATGATCACCAACAACCTGGCCGTCTCCGACTACCTGGCCGGGGACCGCTACGCCGCCCTGGAGCGGCACCGCAGCAACTACCTCCAGCAGCGCGACGCGCTCGGCGCGCACAGCCTCTACGCGCTCTCCTCCGCCTCCAACTACGCCCGCGACCTGCGCGAGACCGGGCGGCTGCGGGAGGCGCTGGACCTGCTGGAGGAGACCGTGCGGATCTACCAGCAGACCATCGGCGACAGCCACACCGACACCCTGCGGGCCCGCAAGAACCTCGCCGTCGCGCTGCGCCGGGCCGGGCGCTACCACGAGGCGCTGGAGATCGACGAGGACATCTACCAGCGCTACCTGGACATCAACGGCCCCGAACACCCGGACACCCTGGCGGCCGCCACCAACCTGGCCAGCGACCTCAACGCGCTCGGCGACACCGAACGGGCGATCCCGCTGGCCGAACGGGCCCTCGCGCGGTACCGCGACTACCTGGGCGAGAACCACCCGGTCACGCTGGCCGGCGCCAACAACCTCTCGGTCTACCTGCGGCTGGCCGGCCGGATCGCGGAGGCCCGGGAACTGTCCGGGCGCACGCTGGCGCAGTTCCGGACCGTCCTCGGCCCGGACCACCTGTACATCCCGATCGCGATGATGAACCACGCGAACGACCTGGCGCTGGGCGGCGAGATCCGGGACGCGCTCGCCCTGGAGCAGGAGGCCGAGCCGCTGATGACCAGGGCGCTCGGACCGGACCACTACGACTCGATCGGCATCAACTCCAACCTCGCGCTGTCCCTGGCGGCGGTCGGGGAGACCGAGCGGGCCGCCGAACTGCGGGCCGACTGCATCCGGCGGGCCCGGATCACGCTGGGGGAGGAGCACCCGACCACCGTCGCCGTGAAGGCCGGTACCAGGCTCGACTCGGACGTGGAGCCCCCGCACGTGTGACGGACGATCAGGAGATGCCGCCGGGCGGTGCTAGGTTCACGCGCATGGTGCCGTTCCGGCAGTTCCTGCTGAAGATCCACAGCCGTTGCAACCTCGCCTGCGACTACTGCTACGTGTACGAGGGCGCCGACCAGAGCTGGCGCGACCGGCCGCGGCGGATGGAGCTCGCCACCGTCCGCCGCACCGCCCGCAGGATCGCCGAGCACGCGGCCGGACAGGGGCTCGACGAGGTCTCCGTGGTGCTGCACGGCGGCGAGCCGCTGCTCGTCGGCGCGGCCCACCTGGACGCCCTGCTCGCCGAGTTGGCACAGATCGCCGAGACCGGGCCGCGCGTGCGGTTCAGCCTGCAGACCAACGGGCTGCGGCTGCTGGACGAGCCCGCGCTGCTCGACGTGCTGCACCGCCACCGGGTCGGCGTCGCCGTCTCGCTGGACGGCACCCGGGCCGACCACGACCGGCACCGCCGGCTGCCCTCCGGCGCCGGCAGCTGGGAGCGCACCGCGGACGCGGTCCGGCTGCTCGGCTCCGAGCCGCACCGGGAGCTGTTCGCCGGCCTGCTGTGCGTCGTCGACCTGGCCGCCGACCCGGTCGCCACCTACGAGGCGCTGCTGGAGTTCGCCCCGCCCAGGCTCGACCTGCTCCTGCCGCACGCCACCTGGCGGAGCGGACCGCCCGGCGTCCACCGCGGCCTCCCGACCGGCCCGCCCGGCCCCGCCGACCCGGCGCCGTACGGGGAATGGCTGATCGCCGCCTTCGACCGCTGGTACGACGCGCCGTACCGGGAGACCGGGGTGCGGCTGTTCGAGGAGCTGGCCGTCCTGCTGCTCGGCGGGCGGGCCGCCAGCGAGGCGGTCGGGCTGGCGCCGGTCGACCTGGTGGTGGTGGAGGCGGACGGCACCGTCGAGCAGGCCGACAGCCTCAAGGCGGCCTACGACGGCGCCGCCGGGACGGGCCTGGACGTGTGGCGGCACGGCTTCGCGGAGGCGGCCGCCCACCCGGCCTTCCGGGCCCGCCAGCGGGGCCTGGCCGGGCTCGGGCCGGAGTGCGCGGCCTGCCCGCTGGTGCGGGTCTGCGGCGGCGGGCTGTACGCCCACCGCTACGCCGGGGACGGCTTCGCGCACCCCTCGGTGTACTGCGCCGACCTGGACCGGCTGATCCGGCACATCGCGGGGCGGCTGCGGGCCGGGGTGGCGGAGCTGGCCGGGGGCCGGGCGCCGGCGGTAGCGGGGGTGTCGGCGAGGGGCGTGCTCACCCGTCCGGGTCATGCACGGGCCGGGACCGGCTGAGTCGGCGTCGCGCGGGGAGACTGCGGGCGGACCGGGCGGGGCGCCCGGCGATCCAGGGGACCTCACGAGAGGACGGACCGGTGACGGGTACGGGCGAGGCGGTGGCGGCCGGGCTGCCGGGCGCGCGCGGGAAGCAGGGGAGCGGTGCGGCCGGAAGCGGTGCGGCCGGGTTGCCGCGGCACGGCCTGGACCGGGCGACCTTCCGGGCGGTCGCGGCCGCCCGGGGCGGCCCCGAGGCCGTCCGGCTGCTGCGGGCCGGCCAGTTGAGCAAGCGGGCGCTGCTGCTGCTGGCACTGCGCCGCACGGCGCCGCAGGACGAGGGCTACCGGGAGGCCTACCGCGCGGTCCGCGAACTCCAGCGGGCCGACCGGGCGCGCTGGGAAGAGGTGCTGCTGCGACCGGAGTTGGACGCCTGGGCGGCGGACTGCCTGCGTGCCCTCGCGCTGGACCGGGCGGCGCCGCTGGACGGCCTGGGCGAGTTCCTGCGGGCCGGGGCCGGACCGGCGCTCGACCTGGAGTGCGAGGGGCTGCGCTGGACGCCGGTGATCGACCACCTCGGACCGCGCCGGGTGGACTACGGACGGCCTCCGGACGGCCCGCTGACCGCCGCCGAACTGGACCGGTGGGAGCACCAGTTGGCGAGGGCCTGGGAGGTCCTGGTGCGCCGTCACCGGCGACACGCGGAGGCCGTAGCGGCCTGCGTCGCCGTGGTGGTGCCGCTGCGGCCCGCTCCCGGCGGGGAGGCGGTCAGCGCCGCCGCCCGGCGGGCGTACGGGGCGGTGGCGGCCTCGCTGCCGGCCGAGCCGGTCCTGCTCGCGCTGGCCCTGGTGCACGAGTTCCTGCACGTCCAACTCGGCGCCCTGCTGGACCTCGTACCGCTCCACCGGCCGAACGGACCGGCGGTCTACCACGCCCCCTGGCGGCCCGACCGCCGCCCGGCCGGCGCGCTGCTCCAGGGGACGTACGCGCACCTGGGGGTGGCCTCGTTCTGGGCGGCCGAGGTCGCCGCCGGGGTGAGTGAACCGGCCCGCGCGGAACGGGAGTTCGCCTGCTGGCGGGCGCACACCCTGACGGCGGCCCGGACTCTGCTGAACTGCGGCGAACTCACGCCGAGCGGAAGGGAGTTCACCGAGGAGCTGGCGCGTGCCGTCCGGGAGCTGGGGGTCTGAGGCGCGGCGCTCCGGACGGATGCGGCCGGTCGGGCGACGGTGCGGCGGCGCCGGGGGCACCCGCGCGGGGCGCCGCCTGTGCCCCCGGCGTGCATCCGTACGGCGACCGGCCGGACGGCTCGAACGCCTGCTCCGGTCAACGCGCTTCGGCGCGCGCGATGGCGAAGCGCGCGACCGCTGAACGGGTGAATTCTCGGGCTTTCGCGCGCCGTGGTACGGCGTCGGCCAGCTGGGCAGACCAACTTGGGGAGGCAAGGTGCCGCGCGGAGACCTCGCGGGCACTACATTGGTCGCAACCGGGTGACCTACCCGGACTCGGCAGGTCCTAACCGCGCCTAAGGAAACGAATATGACTCCGGTAACCAGCACCAGGCCGGCCCGTAACCTCACTGACACTCAGGAGACGCCGGATCGCCCGTCCCTCGCCGAGCTCGCCGCCCTGGGTGCGGAGGAACTCGCCGCCCGGCTGCAGCGCGCCCTTCCCGGCGCGGAATCCGGCCTCGTGCCGGTCGCGGCCTTCAACTCCTCGATCTGACCCGCTCCGGAACCTCGAAACGGACCCCAGGCCGAGCTGAACCCGCCACACCCATGATGACGCGAATTCCGGTGCCACTGACGCAATTCGTGGTCAAGATGCACAGCCGGTGCGATCTCGCCTGCGACCACTGCTACGTCTACGAGCACGCGGACAGCAGCTGGCGCTCCCGCCCCAAGGTGATTGGGGAGGGGATCCTGGCCAAGGCCGCCGAGCGGATCGGTGAGCATGCGGTCGCCCACCGGTTGTCCGCCGTCCGGGTCGTCCTGCACGGGGGAGAACCCCTGCTCGCCGGCCCGGACCGGTTGCGCCGCGCGGCCGAAGCGCTGCGGGCGGCGCTCCCGCCCGGCTGTGCCCTCGACCTGCGCATCCACACCAACGGCGTGCTGCTCAGCCGTGCGTTCTGCGAGCTGTTCGCGGAGCTGGACCTCAGGGTCGGCATCTCGCTGGACGGGGACCGGGCCGCCAATGACCGGCACCGGCGCTTCGCCGACGGGCGGAGCAGCCATCCACAGGTGCTGCGGGCGGTCGGGCTGCTGAACGAGCCCGAGTTCCGGCACCTGTTCGCCGGGCTGCTGTGCACCATCGACATCGAGAACGACCCGGTGGCCGTGTACCGGGCGCTGGTCGAACTGCGGCCCCCCGCCGTCGACTTCCTGCTTCCGCACGCGACCTGGGAGGACCCGCCGAAGCGGCTCGCGGGCGGCCCGGAGGACCCGTACGCGGACTGGCTGCTGGTTGTCCACAGGCTGTGGGAAACGGACGCGCGGCCGTTCGCCGTGCGCACCTTCGAATCCGTGCACCGGACGGTGCGCGGACTGTCCAGCCTCACCGAGTCGCTCGGGCTGGAGCCCTCGGACCTCGCCGTGCTGGAGACGGACGGGACCTTCGAGCAGGCGGACAGCCTCAAGACCGCGTACGACGGGGCGCCCGTCACCGGCATGAACGTTTTCGCGCACAGCCTCGACGACCTCGCCCGCCACCCCGGCATCGCCGCCCGCCAGTCCGGCCTGGACGGGCTGAGCGCGACCTGCCGGGCCTGCCCGGTGGTCCGTGCCTGCGGCGGCGGACTGTACGCCCACCGCTACCGGGCGGACAATGGCTTCGACAATCCCTCCGTCTACTGCGGTGACCTCATGACGCTCATCAACGGCATTGCGGGCAAGGGGGGTTCGGCCTCCGCGCCAGCGCCCGTGCCCGCCCAGGGCGGCCGTCCGCTGCTGCCGGCCGCACTCACCCCGGCCCAACTCGACGAGCTGGCACGGGGATACGGCGGCACCGACACCATCGCCGCCCTCGGCGCCGCCCAACTCTCCCTCACCCGGGCGATGCTGGCCGCCGCCTGGGACGCCTCCGGGCAGGGCCGGGCGGCCGCCTGGGAGCTGCTGTCGGAGCTCGACGGGGCGGCGGCCGGGGCCGTGGACACGGTGCTGGCCCACCCGTACGCCCGGGCCTGGGCCGCGCGGCGGCTCGCCGGGGACCTCACGGTCGGCCTCGGGCCGATGGCGGCACTGGCCGCCGCGGCCGCGGTGCGGGCCGGGCGCGGGGACGCCGTCACGGTGCCCGCCCGGGGCGGCCGGCTGCACCTGCCGACGCTGGGGCGGATCGCGGTGCCGGACGGCGAGGCGGTGGTCACCGGGCACGCCGACGGCTTCGAGGTGCGGGCCGCCGACGGGACGGTGTTCACGGAGCTGGACGACCCGCTGCGACGGATCCGGCTGGCCGGCGGCTGGACGGTCGCCCTGGAGGACCTCGACCCGCTGCGCGACAGCCACGACCACCCGGTGGCCGACCGGCTGCCCGAAGCCGAACTCCTCGGCTGGACGGGCGCGTTGCGCGAGGCCTGGGAGCTGCTCGGACGCGACCTGCCCGACTATGCGGAGGGCATCCGGGCCGGGCTGACGACGATCACCCCGCTGCGGCCCGGCCCCGCCGGGCGCGACGTCAGCTCGGCGGCGCGGCAGGCGTACGGCGCGGTCGGCATCGCCCGGCCCGCCACCGCGCCCACGCTGGCGCTGCTGCTCGCCCACGAGTTCCAGCACGTGAAGCTCGGCGCGGTGCTCGACCTGTACGACCTGTACGACCGGTCCGACGACCGGCTGTACTTCGCCCCCTGGCGGCCCGACCCGCGCCCGCTGGAGGGGCTGCTCCAGGGCACGTACGCCCACCTGGCGGTCACCGAGTACTGGGGCACCCGCACCGCCGCGTACGACGGCCTGGCGGGGGAGGCCGCCGACCGGGCGCGGGCGCAGTTCGCGCTCTGGCGGCAGTACACCGCCGAGGCCGTCGAGCGGCTGGCCGGATCCGGGGCGCTGACCGGGCTGGGGGCCCGGTTCGCCGCAGGGATGGGGGAGAGCGTCGCGCCGTGGCTCGCCGTACCGCTGCCGGCGGCGGCGGAACGGGACGCGGAGAAGGCGCGGGAGGAGCGGAGTCGGCTCCGGTACGTCGAGGCCTGAAACGAAGTGGTGTTGAACGAAGGGGTGTCGGATGATCTCCACCGCTGAACTGGCCGACGGCTTCGCCCGGTTGGGCGTGCGGCCGGGCACGGTGCTGCACGTCCAGGCGTCGCTGCGGACGCTCGGGCCGGTCGAGGGCGGGGCGGCCGGGGTGGTCGACGCCCTGCTCGAAGTCCTGGGGGAGGAAGGGACGTTGGTGGCGTTCACCAGCACCCCCGAGAACTCCTCGACCTCACGGATCCACCAGGCCGCGACCGCCGGGCTGACCCCGGCCGAGATCGCGGAGCACCGGGCGCGGATGCCGCGCTTCGACCCGGCCACCAGCCCGGCCTCCCCGACCCTGGGCGCGCTCTCCGAAGCCGTCCGCACCCGGCCCGGCGCCCTGCGCAGCAGCCATCCGCAGACCTCCTGGGCGGCCCTGGGCCCCCGGGCGGAGGAGATCACCTCCCGGCACCCGCTCACCTCCCACCTCGGCCCCGACTCCCCGCTCGGGCGGCTGTACGAGCTGGACGCCCGGGTGCTGATGCTCGGCGTCGACATGGCCCGCTTCACCGCCTTCCACCTCGCCGACCTGCGCCAGGCCGACGTACGGCACCGCGAGTACGGCTGCGTCACGACGGACGGCTGGACGTCCTTCCAGGCGCCCGACCTGGACGACCTGCACTTCGCCGAGCTCGGCGCGGAGGTGCTCGCCGCGGCCGAGGGCGTCACCACCGGGCGGATCGGCGACGCGGACTGCCGGCTCGTCCCCGTCCGGGAGGCGGTCGACCTCGCCGACGGGCTGCTCCGGGCGCGGGCGCGGGCGCGGGCCCGGGCTTCGGGCTGAGGGCGCCGGGCTGGGTCCAGGGTCGTCGGGTCCTGGGTCGTCGGGTCCTGGGTCGAGGCCGTCGGGTCGGGCTCCTGGATCGCCGGTTCGGGCGGTCCGGGGGCCTCCCAGGGTGTCGGGGCCGGCACCGCGCTCCCGTTCGGGCGACCATCGCGCCGAGAGCGGTGCCGAGCGGTGCCGAGCGGTGCCGAGCGGGCGTCCGGACGGGAGAGGTGCGGAATGCGTGGACTGAGGCGTGGTCAGGCCGTCGCGGCGGCGGTCGCGGTCGTGGTGGCGGCAGGGGCGGTGCTGGCGCTGCCCGGCGGCGCGTCGGCCGTTGAGTCGGTGGCCCCGAGGGCCGGGGTGTTCGCCCCGAAGACCGACTACCCGGTGGGACACAACCCGCGCGCGGTGGCCGCCGGGGACTTCACCGGCAGCGGCCGGGCCGACCTGGCGGTGGCGAACGCCGCCGACGGGACGGTGTCGATCCTGCTGAACGACGGCCACGGCGGGTTCGGCCCGCAGCGGACCTTCCCGGCCGGCCCCGGGCCGACCTCCGTCGCGGTCGGGGACCTCCGGGGCATCGGCGTGCAGGACCTGGTGGTCGCCGACCAGGACGACAGCGGGGTCTCGGTGCTGCTCGGCAACGGGGACGGCACCTTCCGGGCGCCCACCCGCTTCGCCACCGGCTCGCACCCGGACGCCGTCGCGATCGGCGACTTCCGGGGCACCGGCACGCTCGACCTGGCCGTCGCCAACCTGGGCGACTTCGGCGACGGCAGCGTCTCGCTGCTGCTGGGCAACGGGGACGGCACGTTCCAGGCGCCGCGCACGTACTCCACCGGCACCGACTCCAACCCGGCCTCGATCGCGCTCGCCGACCTCGGCGGCAGCGGGCACCTGGACCTGGCGGTCGCCCTCGACGGCGTCGGCGAGGTGGCCGTCTTCCCCGGCAACGGGGACGGCACGCTCGGCGCCCTGACGGACTACCGGGTCGGGGGTGTCCCGTACTCGCTGGCCGCCGGAGACCTGCGCGGTGACGGCCGGTACGACCTGGTGGTCGCGGACGGGGAGCACTCCGCCGTGGTCCTGCTGGGCAACGGGGACGGCACGTTCCAGCCGGCGCGGGCGTACCCGGCGGGCGGCGGGCCGGTCTCGGTCGTGGTGGGCGACTTCACCGGCCACGGCACCCCCGACCTGGCGCTGGCGACCGACGACAGCTCGGTGGCCCTGCTGCGCGGGAACGGCGACGGGACCTTCCGGGCACCGGAGTCCTACCCCACCGGGTCCGGCGACGGCTCCATCCCGGACACCGTGGTGGCCGGCCGGTTCCGGCAGCGCGGGCGGCTCGACCTGGCGGTCACCAACGCCCAGGACAACAGCGTCTCGGTGCTGCTGAACTCCCACGGCCACCGCACGACGCGGGCGGCGGCTCCGTCCGGTGCGGACCGGCTCCGCTAGCGCCTGCTGCCTGCTGTCCGCCGCAACGCCTGTGCATAGCGTTCACCCCCAGTCCATTGCAATAGATGGGCTGGGGGTCGTTGCATTCCCGGCAGAGTTGTTGCAATGATTTATAGGCGTTCACCTGCAACTATTGGTTCTCCGTGGGGGCTGTCGGTTGCCTGAACTGCGAACGCAACGTAGCGTTTCTCTTGCCAGAAAGCGGCGGGCCATCGGGCCCGCGCCGCAGAAGCGAAGGAGAGCACGATGCAGAAGTTCGCCACCCCCGCCCCGGTCTCGGCCGTCCTGGACATCCCCGCCGGCCGCATCCGGCTCATCGCCGCCGACCGTGCCGACACCGTGGTCGAGGTCCGGCCCGCCGACGCCGGGAAGAGCCGCGACGTGAAGGCCGCCGAGCGGGTCGAGGTCGCCTACGTCGACGGCGTGCTGCGGGTCGAGGCCCCGGAGGCCGGGAACCGCCTCCTCGGCAGCTCCGGCTCCGTCGAGGTCACCGTCCAACTGCCCACCGGCTCCCGGGTCGACGCGACGGCCGCGCTGGCCGAGTTCCGGGGTGTCGGCCGCCTCGGCGACGTCACCATCGAGGCCGCGCAGGGCACCGTCAAGCTCGACGAGACCGCCGGCGCCCGCCTCGACCTCCAGGCCGGCGACATCGCCGTCGGCCGACTCGGCGGCCCCGCCGAGATCCGCACCCAGAAGGGCGACCTGCGGATCACCGAGGCCGTGCAGGGCACCGTCGCCCTGCGCACCGAGTACGGGCAGATCGAGGTCGGCGCCGCCCGCGGGGTCTCCGCCGCCCTCGACGCCGGAACGGCGCACGGCCGGATCCACAACGCGCTGCGGAACGCCGACGGCACCCCCGGCCTGACCATCCACGCCACCACCGCCTACGGCGACATCACCGCCCGCAGCCTTTGATCCGCCCGCGGCCTCTGAGCCGCACTCCACGACCCGCGAGAGAAGGAACGACGATGAACGCCGCCACCACCACCCAGGACCGTCCCGAACTCCACAAGGCCGCCCAGGACTTCGTCGACGCCGGCTTCGCGGGCGTCCAGCTGCGGGTCCGCGACGAACGCGGCGCGTGGACCGGCAGCGCCGGGGTGCACGAGCTCGGCGGGAGCGCGCAGCCCGCCACCGACGGGCAGTTCTGGATCGGCAGCACCACCAAGACCTTCGTCGCCGCCCTGGTGCTTCGCCTGGTCGCCGACGGGCTGATCGACCTGGACGCCCCCGTCGCCGAACACCTGCCCCGGTTCGGCGGCCTGGACGGGCGGATCACCGTACGGATGCTGCTCCAGCACACCAGCGGCGTCCACAACTGCACCGGCGAGCTCGACGAGAAGGGCGAGTTCGTGCCCGGGCTGCCCTCGATCGGCAAGGCGTGGGTGGACAACCGCTTCCACGACTACCGGCCCGACGAGCTGGTCGAGTTCGCGCTGACGAAGCCGGCCCGGTTCGAGCCGGGCGCGGACCAGGGCTACTCCAACACCAACTACACGCTGGCCGTGCTGCTGGTCGAGGCGCTCACCGGGCACGCCTACGCCGAGGAGATGCAGCGCCGGATCCTGCGGCCGCTCGGCCTGACCGGCACCCTCGTGCCGGGCAGCCTCTCGGAGATACCCGGCCCGCACGCCCACGGCTACTACCGCTACCGGGACGGCGAGGAGTGGAAGGTCGTCGACGTCTCCCGGCAGAACCTCTCGCTGCTGTGCGGCTCCGGGGACATGATCTCCACCACCCGTGACCTCCAGGTGTTCTTCGCGGCCCTGCTCGGCGGCCGGTTGCTGCCCGGCGAGCTGCTGGAGCAGATGCGGACCCCGCACGGGATGCTCGGCTACGGACTCGGTCTGTTCGTCCAGGAGTTGGGCCCGGACAGCGGCGACGTCACCATCGTCCACCACAACGGCGGCGCCCCCGGCGGCTACGGCGCCCTGATGATCGCCACCCCGGACGGCGCCAGGGTCCTCACCGCGGGCCTCACCACCGGCGACTCCGACCAGGACCCGGCCCAGACCTTCCCGCCCGCCCTGGAGCGACTGATCAAGGCGGTCTTCTGCTGATCCGCCCTGTTACCCGGTGCTTCGAGTCCCTCAAGCGCAGGAAGTCGGCCACGCCGACTTCCTGCCCAGCTGCGCTGCCTCGGAGGTGGAGGATGAGGGCACGCAGGGCGAGCGGAGGAGGCGGCGATGGCGAGTGAGCCGGCGGCGGCCGTACGGGTTCTCACCGGGCGGTACCGGGCGGTGCGGCCGCGGGTGGGCAACGGGCTTGGGCATCCTCCGGCCGAGGACGTCGAGACGGTCATGGGGTTCGCCTTCCGGGCGCCGTCGCTGTTGCGGCACGAGTACGGTGGCCGCGTCGCCGTGGCCGAGACCAATTTCCCCCCGTGGGTGGAGCCGGGCCTCTCCTTCCCCGGCGACGGCTGGCCGTGGAGGTTCGGCCCGGACCCTGCCCGGCTGGTCGTTCCCGCGCTGCGGGAGCTTCCGGCCGGTCGTCCGACGGAGCATGACGGCCGGGCGGCGGTGCGGACCGAGATGGCCGGGCCCGAGGGGATGACGCTGGAGCTGGTGGTCGACAGCGGGACCGGCATGGTGCTGCGGGCCTCCGCGCCGGGAACGGCCTACGTCGAGGAGCTGTCCGAGCTCGCGTTTCCCGAGGCCCTGCCGGACGACCGGTTCGTCCGGCCCGAGGACGACGGCAGCGCCGACCGGGCCGAGCAGCTGCGGTGGGAGCGGATCCGGGAGCACTACCGGACCCGGCCACTGCCGGTGCCCGCGTCCTGGCCCGGCCCGCTCGGCCGCCCGAGCCCGATCGACGGCGATCCCGACACCGGGTACGTGGTCGTGGACCTCGACAACGAGCCCTCCCCGGGCACCCCGACGGCCGCCCAACTGGTGCGCCAGCCCCTGGGGGAGCCGCCGTACTTCGAAGGATGGGCCAGGGATCCTGGGCACCACCTCCAGCGGTGGCGGGACGCCCGGTGGCAGTGGACGCTGGTGCTGTCCGACCACCCGCTCACGGTCGAGCAGTTGGAGCGGGTCCGCCGGGAACTGGCGAGCGGCGAGTAGGAGTTGCGCGCAGGAAGTCGGCCCATCCGACTTCCTGCGCACGAGGATGACGTGCTCAGAGCCGTCGAGGGTATGTCGCGGGCATGCCGCGGGCGTCAGGAAGCGAGGGCGGCGGCCTCCAGGGTCCGGCGGATCACCCGGATTCCCTGGTCGACCATCGCGGCGATGGGCTCCGCCAGGCCGTGCGGCTGCACGTCGGTGACCCAGACGAAGCGGCTGCGACCGCCGGGTTCGGCGAACACCTGCATGGAGGCGTGGTGGTGGGCGACGTCCATGGAGCCGCCGACCACCGAGTAGGCGATGCGCCGGAGGTCGTCGTCGAGCGAGACGATCAGCTCGTGCACCACCGTGCCGTCCGCGAAGGTCACCACCCGGACATCCCCCTCGACCCGGGTGTCGACCACGAACGCGGGGGCGAGCCGGTGATGGACCTCGCCCCAGTCGCGGATCGCCGCCCAGATCCCCGCGGGGTCGGCCTCGATCAGGACCTCTCGGTGCACGGTTGCCATGGGGGTACTCCTTGTCTGGGGGGGGGGACAGTCAGTTGGCGGTGGGCGCGGTGGCCGTCACGGCCGGGACCAGGCAGAAGGGGTGGCCCTGGGGGTCGGTGAGGACGACCCACCGGCCCTCGCCCGGCTGGAACTCCGGCCGGGACGCGCCGAGGGCCAGCAGCGCCTCGACCGCGCCCTCCAGGTCGGCGACGGCGAAGTCGAGGTGCAGGTGCTTGCTCCCCTCGGGCCACTGCGGCGCCTGGTAGCCCTCGACGCGGACGAAGGCCAGGCCGGACCCTGTGCTGCCCGCGCCGATGGAGGCGAAGTCCTGGTCGCTGTAGGTGAGTTCCCAGTCGGTGGCGTGCTGGTAGAAGGCGGCGAGCGCCACCGGGTCGGCGCAGTCGACGACCACGGTGGTGAGCTGTGCGAGAACGGGCATGTGCGGACTCCAGAATCGTGAACGACCGGAAGCCTTACGGGCTTCGATGAGGAGCCTCGCCCAGCAGCCCCGCCCCGGTCTTGAACATCCTTGCGCGGCTGTCAGACCCGGTGCGTAGCGTTCGAAGGGTGCTCACCGCCGACCCTGTCGCCACCCGCCCCGGCTTCGCCATCAGCGCGGTGTCCTGCCGGTCCGACCACACCCGCTGGTCCGCGCCGGAGGTACGGGCCGACTACCGGGTGGTGCTGGTACGCCGTGGAAGGTTCCGCAGAACGGCCGGCGGCGCGCCCGCCGACATCGACACGGTCCTCGGCTACGTGGGCGTCCCGGGCGAGGAGGAGAGCTTCGCCCACCCCGCCGGGGGCGACACCTGCACGTCGATCAGCGTGGCGCCGCACCTGTGGCGCTCCCTGGCCGGGGACGGGGCGGAACCGACCGCACAGACGCTCTATACGGACCCGAAGCTCGACCTGGCCCACCGGCGCCTGCTCGCTGCCGGTCGGTCGGAGGACATCGACTACGCGCTCGCCGAGGAGCTGCTGGGGCTGCTGTCGACGGCCATCGGCCGCACCGTCGCCGGGCGGACCTTGGTGGGCGACGCGGCAGCCGAGCGCGACCGGAGCCTCGTCGCGGCCGCCCGCGAGGCGATCACCGAAGCGGACCCGGCCGCGGGGACGCTGTTCGGACTGGCCGAGTCGCTCGGAGTATCCCCCTACCGCCTGAGCCGGGCCTTCCCGCGCCACCTCGGCGTCTCGGTGACCCACTACCGCCACCGCGTCCGCATCGGCCAAGCCCTCGACCGCCTGGAGGGCGGCGAGACCAGCATCAGCACCCTCGCCGCCGAGCTTGGTTATGCCGACCAGGCCCACCTCACCCGCACCGTGCGCCAGCACCTCGGCCACACGCCGACCGCCCTGCGACGGCTGCTGAGCCCCGAGCCTGGGCTTAGGTTCTGTCCGGCGGATCATGTGACTTCTCCATGCCGGGCTCGTTGTGCCCGGCATGGGGCGGGGTGATCTGACGAACGACGAATGGGGCCGG
>NZ_JBHZCN010000083.1:0-42737 GCF_042755465.1 Kitasatospora sp. NPDC059160
GCCCCGCCCCCCCCCCCCCCCCCGAAACCGCCCCCGGCCCGGGGCGATACCCCTCCCCGGCGCCCCCCCCCACCGGGCCGCCGCGGGTCGGCGCTCGCGGATCCCCCCGGAACCCGGGTCAGAACTCCTGCGAGCCGCTGACCGCCCAGGCCACCCCGCTGGCCGGATCCTCCAGCGCCACGTGCAGGTGGCGCAGCCCGGCGGCCGGCTCCTGCCAGGTGAAGCAGCGCATCCGGGCCACCAGGGCGTCCACCTCGCGGCGGTTCGGCCCGTCCACTCCGGCCATCGCGCCCAGCGCCCGCCAGAGCCTCAGCCGCCCGTGCGCGCAACCGTGCGTCCGGCCCACCGCGGCGGCCTGCACGAGCGCCGGGTAGGCCAGCGCGAACGGCAGGAACCCGCCGACCACCCGCCGGGCCCGGGCCAGCACGGCGGCCGCCGACGGGGCCGGACCGCGGACGCAGACCACCTCCGCCCAGGGCGCCAACGCGGCCAGCTCCGTCAGGCCCCGGGTGACCCGCTGACCGCCCGGCCGGGCCGTCGACTGCGGCAGGTCGACCTGGCCCAGGCCCTCCCGGCTGGCCGGCAGGGTCAGCACCGCGCTGCGCGCTCCCCCGCCGGGCAGGTACTCGCGCACCCGGGCGGCCTCCTCCCAGCCCGCCTTCTCCCAGGCTTCCAGGCGCAGCGGCACGCCCTCGGGGTCGGGCTCGGCACCGTAGGAGAGGTCCTCGCCGAGCAGCACCCGGGTGTGCGCCACCAGGCGGCGCACCGGCGCCGGACCGAGCAGCGGGGCCAGCCGCAGCCAGGAGTGGCGGGTCGCCAGCACCTCCCACAGCGGACCGGCGTCGTGGTCCGCCACCCCGGCGAAGGTCCCCGCGCCGCCGTCCGCGTCGAACAGCCGGACGGCCAGCTCGGGCGGCGCCGCGTAGGCGATCAGATGGCCGAGCGGCGCGGTCAGGGCCACCGCGGCCCGCTCACCGGCTTGCACGACGGCGGCCGCCCGGCCCTGCCGGTAGGCGGCGAGCAGCTCGGGCCAGCGACCGTCCTCGGCCAGGGCGCGGACGCTGTGGTCCTCGTACGTGATCACGATTTTCAGCGTACGGGCCGGGGTGGCGCATCAGCCGACTTGCCGTCGGCTCGGTGCGTCGGGGCGGTGACGGCATCCCAGGGGGCCGCCTCGGCGCTCGGCCGGGACGGGCGACCCGGCGGGCGGCTCGGCGGACGGCTCGGCGGGCGGCCGGGCTGTCAGAGCTCGTGCCGGCGCTCGTGCTCCAGGACGGCGCGCAACCGGCCGTGGGCGCGGCGGCGGGTGACGGCCAGGGTGCTGCGGTGCAGGCCGAGCAACTCGGCGGCCTCGTCGACGGAGTAGCCGTCGATATCCACCAGCACCACGGCACGGGCCTGCTTGACGGTCAGGAAGCCGAGCAGGCGGACCACCTCCCAGCGCGCCTGCAGCTCGGCCATCCCGCCGGGCGCCGGGCCGAACGCCACCGCCCGGCCGTGGCCCGCGGCCCCGGCCGACTCCGAGTGCTCGCGCAGCGCCGCCCGACGGCGCTCCCGGCGCCACTGGTCGCGCAGGATGTTCGTCATCGTGGTGAACACGTAGGCGTACGGCTGCGGGTGACTGAGGAAGCGCTCCGGGCGGCGGGCGATCCGCAGGTACGCGTCGTGGACGACGTCACCGGCGGCGAGCGGGCTCCCGGCGAGCATCGCGGCCGCCTGCTGGAGCCTGGGCAGCAACTCGGTGAACAACCGGTTGAAGTCCGCCGACTGGCGTTCCGTCGGCCCCGGGCCGAAGTCCTTGCGCGGCACGCCCGCACACCGCTCGTTGCATTCCGCCATGCCGCTCTCCCCGGAAATCGGCACCCCGAACGCCCAGTTGGGGCGGTTTCCCACCCCTACCGGACATGTTGTGACACAGGTCACATCATAAGCCGTCCTCTCACTCTGCGCAGTCATTCGTGTGCAACTCGTCATCGACCGGTCCCAGGGCGGGAGTTCACCACCACCGGCCACCACTGACCACAACTGCGCCCATCGCGGGGACCGGGCGACGCTAACGGATAACAGATTTCAACATCTGTTATCCGTTATCTGTTCGCTGTCATCTGTTTTCTGTCATCTGTCATCTGTTCGCCGTCTTCCGTCCTCTGCTGCCCGTCCTCCGCTGTCCGTCAGCTGCCGGCCGCCGCCGGCGAGACCTCCGCGAGCAACCGGGCGGCGTGCACCCGGCCGGCGTGCTCGACCAGGTTGATCAGCACCTCCTTGCCGGAGGCGCGCTGCCGGGCGTCGCAGAGCAGCACCGGAGTACCGGGGTCCAGGTCCAGCGCGCGGGCGACCTCGTCCGGGCCGTACTCGCGTGTCCCGGCGAACCGGTTCACCGCGACGACGAAGGGGATGCCGCGCTGCTCGAAGAAGTCCACGGCCGGGAAGCAGTCGGTCAGCCGACGGGTGTCGGCGAGCACCACCGCGCCGAGCGCCCCTTGGGCCAACTCGTCCCAGAGGAACCAGAACCGGTCCTGCCCCGGGGTTCCGAACAGGTAGACGGCCAGGCCCTCGCGGATGGTGATCCGGCCGAAGTCCATCGCCACCGTTGTACTGGACTTTCGCTCCACCCCGTCCAGATCGTCCACCCCGCGCCCGGCCTCGGTCAGCCGCTCCTCGGTGCGCAGCGGACGGATCTCGCTGACCGCACCGACCAGCGTCGTCTTGCCGACCCCGAACCCGCCCGCGACCAGGATCTTGAGCGCGAGCACGGAGTCGGACTGGTCCACCGGGCCCACCGGGGCGGACGGCCACCGGCTGATCGGGCGGTCCGGGCCGGCGGGGTGGTGACGGCCGGACGGACGGTCAGAGTGCGCGGAGCCCATGGATGACCTCCTGGAGGATGCGTTCGTCGGGGAGCAGGGCGGGCGGGACCGGGCGGTTGACCCGGATGAGCCCCGCCGCCAGCAGATCGCCGAGCAGCACCCGCACGACGCCCACCGGCAGGTCGAGGTCGGCGGCGAGCTCGGCCACGGACAGCGGTGTGCCCAGGCACCGACGCAGGATCTGCGCCTGCTCCGGACCGACCGGCAGCTCGGGCGCGTCCGGCGCGAGCGCCGGGTCGGGCAGCTCGGACACCACCACGGCGATCAGGTCGAACTGCTGCTCACCGCCCCCGGTCCGGCCCCCGGTCATGGCGTACGGGCGGACCAGCGGCCCGGCCTCGTCGTCGTACCAGTGGGCCCGGTGGGCGGCGGCGAGCGGGTTCCGGGGCAGCCGGTCGGGGTCGGCCCGCGGGTGCTCCGGATGTCGCTGGCGGTACGGATGGAAGGCGTCCTCCGCCCGGTGGTACGGGCCGTCCGGCCGGGGCACCGAGCTCACCCGCCGTGCACCGTACGGGGCGTGGCGCTCAGGTGCTCGCCGACCCGGCGGACCAGTCTGGCCATCTCGTAGGCGACCAGCCCGAGATCGGCCCGCGCGGTCGCGAACACGGCCAGACAGGTGCCCTCCCCGGCCGCCGCGACCAGCAGGTAGCCGCCCTCCAACTCGACCATGGTCTGCCGGACTTCGCCCGCGCCGAAGTGCCGTCCGGCGCCCTTGGCGAGGCTGTGGAATCCGGCCGCGACGGCCGCCAGGTGCTCGCCGTCCTCCCGGGCCAGACCGGCCGAACTGGCCATGGCCAGGCCGTCGGCGGAGAGCATCACGGTGAAGTTCACCTCGGGCGCGCGCTGGACCAACTCGTCGAGGAGCCAGTTCAGTTCCCCCGTGCGGTGGGTGGTGCCGATCACGGCCGGTCTCCTTCGGTTCGGGTGTCGGGTCTCGCTCCGGGCCGGGCTTCCGGCCGGACGTCGGACGGGGTTCCGGGCCCGACGTCGGACGGGGTTCCGGGCCGGACGTCGGGCCGCAGGCCGCGGGCCCAGCCGTGCTGGAAGGCCGCCATCGCCGCCCGCGCCTCCTCCGGACTGCGGGCCGCCGGCCCCGTACCGGTTCCGGTGGCAACTCCGGCGCCGACTCCGCGACGGCCGTACGGGGCGGCGGCAGACGCCTCCCGCAGCTGCGGGGCGAGACTCGCCCGGCGCACCCGGCGCGGCAACTCCTCCGGACCGTCCACCGATCCACACTCACCCGGCATCGCGCCCGCCGGCGGTGCGGTGGCGCCGTGGTGGGGTTGCGGCGGACCGGGCTGCGGCGGACCGGGCTGCGAACGGGAGGCCGCACCCGGGCCCCCGTCCGCAGCCGGTCCGGCCGTCCGGGCACCGGAGGCCCGGAAGGGGGTGCGGCGCATCGGCTCGGGGTGGACGCCCCGGGCTCCGAACGGCAACAGCGCCCCGCCCTCCGGCGGCGGCCCACCCGCCGCCGGAAGCTCTGTCCCCGCCACCCCGCTGCCCGGGAGGGCGGGTTCCGTTCCGGCCCCGGCCGGATCCGGCCCGGCCGGCGGCCACCACGCAGGCCCGACGCCGGGGGCCGGCCCCCGCTCGGGTGCCGGTTCCCACTTCGACGCCGGTTCCCACTCGGGCACCGGCTCCGGCGTGATGTCCAACTCCGGTACCGGCTCGTAGCCTTGTCCCGGGCCCTCGCGCTCGTCGGCCAGCAGCCCGGTGGGCAGCAGCACCACCGCGGTGGTGCCGCCGTACGCGGAGGTCACCAGGGAGACCCGGACGTCGTGCCGTCGGGCGAGCCGGCTGACCACGAACAGGCCGAGCCGGTCGCTGTCGAACAGGTCGGTCTGTTCGGCCGCGGCGATCCGCCGGTTGGCGGCGGCCAGTGCGGCCGGACCCATCCCGAGGCCCCGGTCCTCGATCTCCACCGCGTAGCCGTTGCCGACCTGTTCACCGCGGATGTGCACCCTGGTGTGCGGCGGGGAGAACCCGGTGGCGTTCTCGACCAGTTCGGCCACCAGGTGGGTGAGGTCGGCGACGGCGTGGCCGACGACGGCGGCGCGCGGCAGCGGGTGCACCTCGACCCGGGCGTACTCCTCGACCTCCGAGACGGCCGCCCGCACCACGTCCACCAGGGGGACGGGCCGCCGCCAGGCCCGGCCGGGGGCCGCGCCGGAGAGGATGATCAGGCCCTCGGCGTGGCGGCGCATCCGGGTGGTCAGGTGGTCCAGCCGGAACAGGTCGGCGAGCTCGGACGGGTCCTCGGTGCGGCGCTCCATGGCGTCCAGCAAGGCGAGTTGGCGGTGCACCAGGACTTGGCTGCGGCGCGCGAGGTTGACGAACACCCCGGACACCCCCGACAGCACCTCGGCCCGTTCCACCGCCGCCGTGACGGCGGCCCGCTGCACGGTGCCGAGCGCCCGGTGCACCTGGCCGATCTCGTCGTCGCGGCCGACCGGCCGGGGCGCCTCGGCTTCGATGTCCACCTCCTCACCCGAACGCAACTTCCGCATGGTGGAGGGGAGTTTGCGCCCCGCCAGGTCAAGTGCCGTATTGCGCAGGCCGGTCAGCTCGGTGACCAGACCGCGGCCGATCCGCACCGAGATCACCAGCGAGGCGATCACCCCGAGCAGCCCGAGCAGGACGGCGATCCCGGCCGGGGTGAACAGGCCCAGCGCGTAAGGGTTCTGCTGTTCGGCGACGAGCCGACCGGCCCGGTCGGCGACGTCGCGCAGCCCGGCGGCGACGCTCCCGGCCACCGTCGCCCAGCGGTCCGCCGGCACCGCGGCGACGGCCGACCGGCCGTCAGCGGCGGTCCGGACCTCCTCCTCGTAGCCCACCAGTTCCCGGTGGTCCGGGCCGCCGGTGACGGAAAGCAGTGCCTCCCGGCCGGCGGAGCCGAGACCGGCGGCCGCGCCCTGCTCGAACGCGCGGCGGGCGAAGGCCGTACCGGCGAACTCCCGCAGCTGGTCGTCACCGAGCCCGCCGGAGAGCTCGGCGGACCGCAGCAACGCGTCCTCGCGGGAGAGGAGTTCGCGGGAGCGGTCCAGCTCCGGCAGCGCCCGCGCGTCGGCCCCGGAACGGCCGTCGGCCGTCGCGGCGACGGCACCGGACACGGCCAGTGCCCGGTCCACGGCCGCCCCGTAGGCGGCGTACGCCTCGGACCAGCCCACGCTCCGGGTGAGCACCCTGCCGCGCAGTTCGGGCAGGGCGGCGAGCGCGGTGCCGAGGCCGTCCAGGCGGGCGGCGGCGTCGGCGCCGAGGCCCTGGGCGTCGGCCCGGTTGTAGCCCTGGCCGGGGTGGCGCGGATCGGGGAACAGTGGGGTGAGCGCCCGGTCGGTGGCGGCGGCGGCCTCGCGCAGGGCACTCTCCCGCCCCGCGGCGGGCACCGTCCCCGGAACGAGGCCCGGACCGGCCAACAACTGTCCGGCGGCGGCGCGTTCGGCCTGCAGGCCGGCGACCGTGTCGGCGACGGGGGTGAGCAGGCTGCGCTGGGCGTCGCGCAGGCGCAGCAGGTCCCAGACGCCCTGGGCGGTGGTGACGGTGGCGAAGCCCCAGAGGGCGATGACGGAGACGACCGGGACCATCAGCAGGGCGATGATCCGGGCACGCACGCTCCGGGGACGCAGCCCACGCAGCCCGAGCGGCCCAAGCGGCCCGAGCAGCCCGCGCAATCGGGGGCCGGGGCGCGACGAGCGGGCGGGCGGTCCGGCGTGGGCACCCCGGCGGGCGCCGGGGGTGGTGCCACGGTCTTCTCGCATGGACGGGGCCTTTCGGGCGGGGGCGACGGGGCTCGGGCGGCGCGGACGGGCTCAGGCCGCACGGTCCCGGCCGTACGGATCCCGGCCGGCCGGGTCGAAGCCGTCCGGGTCCCGGCCGTACGGGTCGAAGCCGTCCGCGGCGGGGCCGTACAGATCTGTGAGCGCGAGGCCCGAGGGCACAGCGCCCGGGTCGGCCACGGGCCCGGCGGCAGGCCCGGCGAACTCCTCGATCGCCAGCTCCCCCGCCTCCGGGTACCCGGCCCGCTCCTGGGTGGTCGGGGAGAGCGCGACGAAGGCGGAGGCCAGGAAGAGGAACGAGCCGAGGCCGACGGCGAGCGGGAAGACGAAATCCATCGGGCTGACCCCGCCCAGACCGGTCCGGGCGGGATCCAGCTGGACGTGGACGGCGGCCATGCCCGTGTAGTGCATGCAGCTGACGGCGAGGCCCATACCCAGTGAGGCGGCGGCCGCGGCGTACCCGTTGCGGACGGTGACGGCGGCCCAGAGCGCGGCGGTGGCGGCACCGACCGCGACCAGGACGGAGAGGGCGACCGTCCCGCCGTCGTAGCGCAGCCCGCCGTGCATCCGGACGGCGGCCATCCCGAGGTAGTGCATCGCGGCGACGCCGACGCCGGTGGTGCAGCCCCCGCCCAGCAGGGCGAGGCCGCGGTGCCGGCCGTAGCAGACCACGGTCAGGCCGAGCCCGGTGACCAGTACGGCGACCAGCAGGCTCAGCACCGTGAGCGGCACGCTGTAGCGCAGTTCGGTGCCGTCGACGGCGAAGCCGAACATGGCGACGAAGTGCATGGTCCAGATCCCGGAGCCGATCGCGGCGGCCGCTGTGAGCAGCCAGTTCCGGCGGGCGGCGCCCGTGGCGGCCAGGCCGCGCAGGGTGCAGCGCAGCCCGAGGGCGGCGCCGGCGCAGGCCATCGCGTAGGAGAGGACAGGGGTCAGCCAGCCGAAGCTGAACTGGTTGAGGGCGCCCATGGGACCTCCGGTCGACCGGTCGGGCCCGGGGCGGAATGCGGTGCCCCCGGGCACCCCCGGCCGGGCGGACTGCATCCGACGGGCACATGGGCATATGCCCATCGCATGTGCGCTTCCGGCCTGGGGTGCGTGGGACGCTATCGAGCGGCCGGAATCGGCCAGACGAAGATCTGAAAAGCTGCACGCGCGGCGCGGGCGCTGTGTTCGAATGACCCGGTCCTGTGTCCGGCGGCGTCCGGGCGGGCGGGCGGCTGACGACGAACAGAAGACAAAAGTCAGAAGAGAGATAACAGATGTTGAAATCTGTTATCTGTCTTCTGAAAGTTGAACTCTGAAACCCGTCAGCCGTTCCCGTCGGCCCAGCGCCGTCAGTCCTGCGCCGCCGGCCCAGCCTCCGTCAGTCCTGCGCCGCGACCCGCACCCGCATCGCGCTCGTCGCCCGGAGCGTGATCCCCTGCGCGAGCGCCACCCGCCGGTCCACCACCTCCAGGTCGAAGTCCCGCAGCAGCACCCCGAGGGTCAGCACCGACTCCAGCATCGAGAAGTGCTGCCCTATGCAGGCCCGCGGCCCGCCTCCGAACGGGAACCACGCGTAGCGGTGCCGCGCCTTCTCCCCCTCCGGCAGGAACCGGTCCGGGTCGAAGCGCTCGGGGTCGACCCAGTGGTCCGGGTGCCGCTGGGTGACCAGCGGCGCGACCACGACCTGCGCCCCCGCCGGGATGACGTACCCGTCGATGACCGTCTCCTCGACCGCCCGCCGCCCGATCAGCGCCGCCGCCGGGTAGAGGCGCATCGCCTCCTTGATCACCCGGGTGAGGTACGGCAGCCGCTCCAGGTCCGCCGCCGTCGGCGCCCGCCCGGCCAGAACGGTCAGCGCCTCCTCCCGGGCGAGCTTGCGCTGCTCCGGGTGCTTGGCCAGCAGGTGCAGCGCGAAGGCCAGCGAGGTGGCCGTGGTCTCGTGCCCGGCGAGCAGGAACACCAGGACCTGGTCCCGGAGTTCGGCCGGGTCCAGCCGCTCGCCGTCCTCGCCGCGCGCCCGGCCGAGCAGGGTCAGCAGGTCGTCCGCCTCCTCGTCACCACCCCCGCGCGCGGCCCGCTCCGCGATGATCCGGTCGCAGACCTCGTAGAGCGCCCGCTGCGCCTCCAGGCCGCGCCGGTTGCCCGGCGTCGGCCAGGTGCGCGGGAACCGGACCGGCGCGAAGCCGCGCTCCTTGACGTACTCGCCGAGCACCGGGAAGCTGCGGTTCACCACCTCCACCGCCTCCTCCACGTCGGCGCCGAAGAGGATCCGGGCGACGGCCCGCAGCGCGAACCGCGACATCTCCTCCGCCGCGTCCACCACCCCGCCCGGCACCGCCCGCCAGCGCTCGGCGAGCGCCTGCGCCTCCTCGGCGAGCGCCTGGGCGTAGCCGTCGACCCGGCGCCGGGTGAACAGCGGCTGGACCAGCCGGCGCTGGCGCTGGTAGACCTCGTCCTGGCTGGTCAGCAGCCCGTTGCCGACGCTGGTCCGCAGTTCGTCGTAGAAGCTGTTCTCCTTGCGGAAGTTCGCCGCCTCGCTGCCCAGCACCTGGTGGACGCCCTCCGGCGAGAACACCCCGTAGAACTCGACCCGCAGCCCGGGCGGCCCGGCCACCATGCGCACCACGTCGCCGTGGTCGCGCCGGGCCGCGAGGTAGGTGCGCAGCGGACGGCGGGTGAGGTCGAAGAGCGACCCGACCAGGGGGTTCCCGGCCGGTCCGGGTACGGCGGCTGCGGTGGCCATCGGCACTCCTTCTGGACTTCCTCGGCGCTGACGCGCACTCGGTGACCCTTCAACCTTACTGACGGGTATTCAGCCGAGGAAGCCGCTCAAAGGGGCCAAGTCCGCGCCCGGTCGCCTCGGCTCACTCGTACTCGGTGCCGCCCTTGCGGGTCAGGTAGGCGTCGCTGACGACCTTGGCGATCGCCCGTCCGCCGAGCACCGGGCTCCAGCGCTCGACCGCCGGCCGGACCACCACGCCCTCGCGCAGGTGGAGTTCGCGCCCGGAGTGGGCTTCCTTGCCCTGCGCGTGGGCCAGCACCGTCGCGGTGTCGAACGGCCCGCGCCACAGTTCGGTCACCAACGGCATTTCGCCGTCCAGGAGTTCGGCGGCCGACAGCCAGGCCAGCCGCCCGTCCACGACGGCCGACACGTCGAAGGCCGCGTACCCGGGGCGCTCGGTGCGCGCGGAGACGCCGTACGACAGGTCCTGCACGCCCTCGCCGAACACCTCGCCGAAGATGCCGATCCGCTCGGCACCCAGCCGTTCGGCCAACCGGGCCGCCACCGCCGGGATGTCGTACGCGCGCACCGCCCGCCAGTACAGGTTGCGCTCGTCCTCGACGAGCGCCAGCCCCTGCGCGCCGATCCCCTTGGACGAGACGTGCACCTCGCCGGTGGCGGCGGTGTACGTGACCAGGCAGCAGCTGCCGTGCAGCTTCTCGGTCAGCACCACGGGCTCGCCGGGCTCGAAGACGTCGGGGTGACGCTTGAGGTTCTCGATGTCCACCCAGGGCAGCAGGTCGGGCGCGCTGAGGACGTCACCGCTCATCGAGGTCGGCACCGGCGGCTGCCACTTGACGATCCCGAGCAGTTCGGCGAAGTCCTCGCCCCGCTCGGCCGCCCCGGCCAGGTCGGTGCCGGCCAGCGCGCCGGGCCGGCAGACGATGCCCTGGGACAGCTCCCCGCGCAGCCGTACCGCCCTCACCCGGTTCGCCGCGCCGCCCGCCAGCTTGCCGGTCAGCCCCAGCTCCTCGACCAACTCCTCCGGCAGGACGGCCTGTTCGGGGATGTAGACGGCATGGTCGCCGGTCCGGTAGGAGCCCTTGGCCACCACGGCGCGGTAGAGGCCGACCTGGGCCAACTCCAGTGCGTCGGCGTTCGGGTGCTCCAGGATGACCAGCTTCTCGGCGGTGACGCGCAGCGTGGACATGGGCGGACTCCTCCCCGTGGATCCGTTCGGATCGACCTTCGGGCCCGGGCGGCCGACGGTCGGCCGCGCCTACGGGCTGCCGCCCACTCTGACCGCTCCACCTGCCCGGATGCGAAGGGTTTTCCACCAGGCGCCGCACAACGGCCGTACGACAGCCGCACGCCCACCACGCACCGAACCGCACGCCCGCCGCGCACCGAACCGGCCCACCCTTCCGAGCCGGACCGGCCTCCCTTCCGAGCCGAACCGTCCGTGCACGTTTGAGCCTTCGCACAGCAGCCCCGAGACCGTCACCCCACTTCCGCTGTGCGATGTGACAGAGGATTTATCGCTCGCAACTGCGGCACTATGATCGCCGTAATGGCCGCACCTGCGGCCACACCTCCGCGCCCCTTCCGGCGCGAACCCTGGAGGGGAAGCACCGATGAGCACCCGCACCACCCCCACCCGCAGACTCGCCGTCGCCGCCGCCGCAGCCCTCGTCCTCAGCTTCGGGGCCACCGCCTGCGGCAGTGACGGCGGCAAGTCCTCCGGCTCCGCCTCCTCGGCCGCGACCACCGCCGCCACCGGCGCCGCCGGCGCGGCGGGCACCGACGGCGCCAGCGCCCCGAAGGCCAAGGGCGCCGTCACCGTGTTCGCCGCCGCCTCCCTCAAGGAGACCTTCACCGAGCTCGGCAAGAAGTTCGAGGCCGCCAACCCGGGTACCAAGGTCACCTTCAACTTCGGCGGCAGCTCCGCCCTCGCCACCAGCATCAACTCCGGTGCACCGGCGGACGTCTTCGCCGCGGCCAGCCCGGCCACCATGAAGACGGTCACCGACGCGGGCGGCGCGAGCGGCCAGCCGACGACCTTCGTCAAGAACACCCTCGCCATCGCCGTGCCCAAGGGCAATCCCAAGCACCTCACGGGCCTCAAGGACCTCACCGGCTCCGGCGTGAAGGTCGCGCTCTGCGCGAAGGAGGTGCCCTGTGGCGCCGCCGCCCTCACCGCGCTGAAGGCGGCCGGCGTCGACCTCACCCCGGTCACCCTGGAGCAGGACGTCAAGGGCGCGCTCACCAAGGTCGAGCTCGGCGAGGTCGACGCCTCGCTGGTGTACAAGACCGACGTGCAGGCCGATGCTGCGAAGATCGACGGCGTGGACTTCCCCGAGGCCGCCAAGGCCGTGAACGACTACCCGATCGCCGCGCTCGCCAAGGCGCCGAACAAGGACGGCGCGGCCGCCTTCGTCGCCTACGTCCAGTCGGCCGAGGCCAAGCAGGTGCTGACCGCGGCGGGCTTCCAGGCGCCGTGACGGACCGCACCACCGGCAGCGGCCGGGACCGGAACCGGGACTCCGGCGCCGGCCCCGGCACCACCCGGGACGACGCTGCCCCGGCACCGGCGCCCAGCGCGTCCCGGTCACCCTGCTGCTACCGGCGCTGCTCGGCCTGGCGTTCCTGATCCTCCCGCTGGTCGGGCTGCTCGTCCGGGCGCCGTGGAGCGGCCTGTCCGAGCAGTTGACCAGCGCCGCCGTCTGGGACGCCCTGCGGCTCTCGCTGATCTGCGCGACGGCCGCCACGGCGGTGTCGCTGGTCCTCGGCGTCCCGCTGGCCTGGCTGCTCGCGCGCACCGAGCTGCCCGGCCGGCGGGTGATCCGGGCGCTGGTCACCCTGCCGCTGGTGCTGCCGCCGGTGGTGGGCGGTGTGGCGCTGCTGCTGGTGCTCGGGCGGCGCGGGATCGTCGGCTCCTGGCTGGACTCGGCGTTCGGCATCACCCTGCCCTTCACCACCACCGGGGTGGTGATCGCCGAGGCCTTCGTGGCGATGCCCTTCCTGGTGATCAGCGTGGAGGGCGCGCTGCGGGCGGCCGATCCCCGGTTCGAGGAGGCCGCCGCGACCCTGGGCGCCTCCCGGCTGACCGCGTTCCGCCGGATCACCCTGCCGATGATCGCCCCGGGGATCGCCGCCGGAGCCGTCCTGGCCTGGGCCCGGGCGCTCGGCGAGTTCGGTGCGACGATCACCTTCGCGGGCAACTTCCCGGGCCGCACCCAGACCATGCCGCTGGCCGTCTACCTGGCCATGGAGTCAGACCCGGAGGCGGCGATCGCACTGTCACTGGTGCTGCTGGTGGTCTCCGTCGCCGTCCTGGTCGGCCTGCGCGACCGCTGGATGTCGACCCCGTGACCCCTGCCCCACCGTCCCGGACCCGGACGGACGCCCCCGCACCCGCAGCCACGCCCACACCCACGGCCGCACCCGCACCCGCACCCGCACCCAGGACGCCGACAGGACGGCCGCACCGATGACCCCCGCACCGCCCCCCGCACCCGCGCCCGCTCCCGCACCGGGTGCCGGAGCCGGAGCCCCGTCCGCCGCCCTCGACGCCCACCTGCGGGTCGACCGTGCCGCGTTCGCCCTCGACCTGGCGCTCACCGCCGCCCCCGGCGAGGTGATCGCCCTGCTCGGCCCGAACGGCGCCGGCAAGTCGACCGCGCTGCGCGCCCTCGCCGGCCTGCTCCCGCTCACCGGCGGCCACCTGCGCCTGGACGGCCACGTCCTGGAGGAACCGGCCCGGCGCCTGCACACCCCCGCCGAACAGCGGCCGGTCGGCGTGGTGTTCCAGGACTACCTGCTGTTCCCGCACCTGAGCGCGCTCGACAACGTCGCCTTCGGTCCGCGCTGCCAGGGCCGCCCCAAGCGCGAGGCCAGGGCCGAGGCGGCGGCCTGGCTGGAGCGGATGGGCCTGACGGACCACGCCTCGGTGCGCCCCGGCCGGCTCTCCGGCGGCCAGGCCCAGCGGGTGGCGCTGGCCCGGGCCCTGGCCGTCCGCCCCCGGCTGCTCCTGCTGGACGAGCCGCTGGCCGCCCTGGACGCCCGCACCCGGCTCGACGTGCGGTCCCAACTGCGCCGCCACCTGGCCGAGTTCGAGGCCGTGGCGGTGCTGGTGACGCACGACCCGCTGGACGCGATGGTGCTGGCCGACCGGCTGGTGGTGATCGAGGACGGCCGCGAGGTGCAGTCCGGCAGCCCGGCGGAGGTCGCCCGGCGTCCGCGCACCGACTACATCGCCCGCCTGGTCGGCCTCAACCTGTACCAGGGACGGGCCGAGGGCACCTCGGTCACCCTCCCGGACGGCACCGTCCTGACCAGCGCCGAGGAGCTGTCCGGACCGGCCTTCGTGGCCTTCCCGCCCTCCGCCGTCACCCTCTACCGGGAGCGGCCGCAGTCCAGCGCCCGCAACCTGTGGCAGGCCGAGGTCACCGGCCTGGACCTGCACGGCGACCAGGTGCGCGCCGAACTCTCCGGCGCCCTGCCGATGGCCGCCGACCTCACCCCGGCCGCCGTCGCCGAACTGGGGCTGGCCCCGGGGACACCGGTCTGGGCCTCGGTCAAGGCCGCCCAGACCCACGCCTACCCGGCCTGACCCGGCCTGCCCCGACCCTGCCCCGAGGCGCGCTCCACCGCGCCGGGCCGCCCCGCCGGGCGGCGCTACTCCGACGGCTCGACGAACCCCGACTCGTACGCGGCGATCACCGCCTGGGTACGGTCCCGCGCGCCGAGCTTCGCCAGCACGCTGCTAACGTGCGTCTTCACCGTCTGCACCCCGAGCACCAGCTGCTCGGCGATCTCGCCGTTGCTGAGTCCGCGCGCCATCATCCGCAGCACCTCGGCCTCGCGCCCGGTCAGCGCCGCGCGGTCCATGGCGGCGCGGGCGGCGGGGTTGCCGTGCCCGGCGGCCAGTCGCCGGATCGCGGCCGGGAAGAGCAGCGACTCGCCGGCCGCCGCCAGCCGTACCGCGTGGACGATCTCGGCCGGGCGGCTGCGCTTGAGCAGGAAGCCGTCCGCGCCCGCGCGCAGCGCCTGGTAGACGTAGTCGTCGTTCTCGAAGGTGGTGACGACCAGGATCCGCGGCGGCAACTCCCCCGGCGGGCCGGGGCGCAGCAGTTCGCGGGTGGCCGCCAGGCCGTCCATGACGGGCATCCGGACGTCCATCAGCACCACCCGCGGGCGCAGCGCGCGGGCCAGGACCACCGCCTCCGCGCCGTCGCCCGCCTCCCCGACGACCCGCAGGTCGCCCTGGGCCTCCAGGACCGCCCGCAGCCCGGCCCGGACCAGTCCCTCGTCGTCGGCGAGCAGGACGTCGGTCATCCCCGCCGCACCGGCAGCCGCACCAGTACCGGCACCGGTAGCCGCACCGGCACCGACGCCTCCGCCCGCAAGATCGTTCGTCACGAGCCCAAGCGTAGGGGCAGCCGGACGTCGAGCACCCACTCCGCTCCCCCCTCGCCGCCCGCCCCGACCGTGGCCTCCCCGCCGAGCAGGGTGGCCCGCTCCCGGATGCCGCGCAGCCCCTTGCCGCCCTTGCGCGAGCCGACCCGGCCGGGGCCGCCCCGGCCCGGCGCCGCCAGCCGGTTGGCACAGCGCAGCTCCAATCTCCCGTCCCGGACGGCGATCCGGACGCCGACGGGCTCACCGGGTGCGTACTTGAGCGCGTTGGTGACGCCCTCCTGGACGATCCGGTAGGACTCGCGCGAGAGCACCCCGGGCAGCACGCCGGGCGGCACGTCGATCCGCGCGTCGACCGGACTGCCCGCCGCACGGGCGGTGTCGAACAGCGCGGACAGCTGGTCGATGCCCGGCTGCTCGGTGGCCGTCCCGTGCCCGGCCGCCCCCTGCCCGGCCACGCCTCCCCCCGCCGTACCGCCGCCCGCCGGTGTCTCGCGCAGCAGCACCAGGGTGCGTTCGAGGTCCTCCATCGCCCGCCGGCCGGTCTCCTCGATGACTTCCAGCGCCTTGGCGACGAAGGCCGGGTCCCCGACCTCGCGCGCCGCACCCGCCTGGAGGACCGTCACCGTCAGGGCGTGGCCGATGGAGTCGTGCAGCTCGCGGGCCAGCCGGTTGCGCTCCAGCAGCCGCTCGGCCCGCAGTTCGGCCTCGGCCAGCCGCTCCGCCGGGGACGGCCCCAACAACCTTTCGGCCATGGCCAGTTGGAGGCGGCCGGCGCCGATGACCAGCCAACCGTAGCCGAGCACCACCAGCGGCGCGGACAGCAGGTACCGGGCGGCGCCCGGACCGGTCAGCAGGCCGTACGCACCGGTGAGCCCGAAGACCGTCACGAAGCCGATGGCCGAGCCGAGCGCCACCCGGCCGATCAGCCAGCCGGCCATCCGCCGCCGGTCGGCCCAGCTGCCGGAGGGCTCGACCCCGATGTCCTCCTCGCGGTCGGGCACCAGCAGCAGCCGGGCCTGCACGCCCTCGGCCCGCCGCGCCGCCGGGACGAGCGCGACCAACGCCAGCAGCACCACGTCCGTCGCGGTGGCCTGCAGCACGATCGCGCCGAGGCTCCTGTGGTAGGTCCCCGGGTAGACCAGCAGGACGACGCCCGCGAAGATCCACCCGACCAGCAGGTGCAACAGCCGGGCGTACGTGACGCCGGCCACCAGCGGGGCGAGGATCGCGGTCGCTCCGTCCCTGAACCGGGACGCGGTCGTTCGTGGCATCCGGCCATCCTGCCAGCCCGGCGGCCGTCCCGACTCCCCCGCGGGGCCGCCGCGCCCCTCCCTCCCGGGAGGGAGGCGGATCCCCGCCGCGGCGGGATCCGCCCGGACCACCCCTCCGGTCGAATGGAACCACCGTCCGGGGAGAGCGACGGTGAGCACCTGCGAGGAGGGAGACGGCCGTGATCGAGATCCAGGGCCTGACCAAGGAGTACGACGGACGACGGGTCGTCGACGAGTTGTCCTTCGAGGTCCGGCCCGGCGTGGTGACCGGCTTCCTCGGCCCGAACGGCGCCGGGAAGAGCACCACCATGCGGTTGATCCTCGGCCTGGACCGCCCCACCGCCGGGCGCGCCCTGGTCGGCGGCCGCCCGTACGCCGAACTCGCCCAGCCACTGCGGCAGGTGGGCGCGCTGCTGGACGCCCAGGCGCTGCACGGCGGCCGCACGGCGCAGGGCCACCTGCGCTGGCTCGCCGCGAGCAACGGCCTGTCGGAGCGACGGGTCGGCGAGGTGCTCGCCCAGGTCGGGCTGGCCGAGGCCGCGCGGCGGCGGGTCCGGGGCTTCTCGCTCGGCATGCGCCAGCGCCTCGGGGTGGCCGCCGCGCTGCTCGGCGATCCGCCGGTGCTGCTGCTGGACGAGCCGGTCAACGGCCTGGACCCGGAGGGCATCCGCTGGATCCGCACCCTGCTGCGCGACCTGGCCGCCGAGGGCCGGGCGGTGCTGGTCTCCTCCCACCTGATGACCGAAATGGCGCTCACCGCCGACCACTTGGTGGTGATCGGGCGCGGCCGGCTGCTCGCGGACGCCGCCACCGCCGAGTTCATCGACCGCCACGGCCGGCCCCGGATCCGGGTGCGGGCCGTCGACCCGACCAAGCTGGCCGCCCTGTTCGGCACCGGCGACCACGGCCTCGACGCGACCGAAGTCGCCGACGGGGCCTGGGAGGTGACCGGCGCCGAGCCCGAGCGGATCGCGGCGCTCGCCGCCGCCAACGGCGTGGTGCTGTACGAGATCGCGGTCCAACAGGACTCCCTGGAGGAGGCGTTCATGCGGATGACCGCCGACAGCGTCGAGTACCGCGCGGAGGCCTCCGCATGAACCTCACCGCCCTGCGCGCCGAGCGGATCAAGCTCACCACCCTCCGCTCGCTCTGGCTCCCGCCGCTGATCGCCGTCCTGCTCACCGCCGGTGTCACCACGGCCGTCGGCGCGGCGCTCGGCGACGCCGACCACAACATCACCGACGACCCGGGCGTCGGCATCTTCTACGGGCTCAACTTCGGCCAGGCCGCGCTGGTCTCCTTCGGAATCCTGCTGATGGGCCAGGAGTTCAACACCCGGATGCTCGACGTCTCGCTCGCCGCCGTCCCCCGACGCGGCCGACTGTACGGCGCCAAGCTGGCGTTGGGCGCCCTGGTCGGCCTCGGCGTGGGCGCGGTCGGCACCGCGGGCGCCTTCGCCGGGTACGCGGCCACCGTCCCCGCCGAGTGGCACGGACCGGGCTTCGCCCGCGCGGCCACAGCCGGAGTGCTCTACCCGGCGCTGCTGGCGGTGCTCTGCCTCGGGGTGACCGCTCAACTCGGCAACCTCACGGCCGCCTTGGGCCTGCTGACCCCGACCGTCTTCCTGCTCTCGCCCCTGCTCTCCGGGGTGCCGGGGGTACGGAACGTCGTCCAGTTCCTGCCCGACCGGGCCGGCCAGTACGCGCTGCGCTACGCCGACGACCCGCAGACCGGGTACGGGCACTGGACCGGGCTGATCGTCATGGCGCTCTGGACGGCCCTGGCGGCGTACGGCGGACTGCGGTCCCTGCAACGCACCGGCCGCTGAACCGGGCACCGGCCGCGAAACCGCGTACCGGCCGCGGACCCGGCACCGCCCCGAGTACCCCTGGACGAAAGAGAGACGGCGATGGCCTTCGGCAACGCCCTACGGGCCGAACGCATCAAGTTCACCACCCTGCCCTCGCAGTGGGCGGCACCGCTCACCGCCCTGGCACTGACCGTCGGCATCACCGCGGCCGTCGGCGCCAGCGAGGGCCCCCCGGCGCCGGGCTCCGGCAAGGACCCGGCCGACATGATCTACTTCGGGCTGCTGTTCGGCCACGTCGCCGTGGCCTGCCTCGGAATCCTGCTGATCGGGCAGGAGTTCAACACCCGGATGCTCGGCACCTCGCTCACGGCGGTGCCCCGACGCGGCCGGCTGTACGGCGCCAAGCTCGCGCTCGGCGCCGGGCTGGGCCTGCTGCTCGGCCTGGTCTCGACGACCAGTTGCTTCCTCGCCGTCCGCGCCACCGCGGACCTGGACCTGTCGACCCCGGGCCTGACCCGCAGCTTCGTGGCGGGGGTGCTCTACCACCCGCTGATGGTGCTGCTCTGCCTCGGACTGACCGCGATGCTGGGCAACTTCAGCGCCGCGCTCGGCCTGCTCACCCCGATGGTGTTCCTCGGCACCACCTGGCTGGGCGCGATCCCCGGCGTCCGCGAGGTCGGACAGTTCCTGCCCGACCGGGGCGGCCTGTACGCGATGCGCACCCGGACCGAACCCGGTATCCACTACGGACACTGGACCGGACTGCTGATCATGGCGCTCTGGACGGCCGCGGCCGTCTACGGCGGGCTACGGGCGATGCGGCGGCACCAGGCCTCGGGCGGGTGACCGCCGAGAGCCGACCCGTGACAGCTGACGAGTGACAGCTGACAAGTGACAGAAAACAGATAACAGCGAACAGATTTCGAAGTCTGTTCGCTGTCATCTGTTCTCTGTCATCTGTTCGCCGTCGCCTGTTCCCGGTCAGCCGCCCGCCGAACCGTCACCCCGCCACCCTGCCACTCCGTCACCCCGCGCCCGGGCGGGTCAGCCCGGCGTACGCCTTGGACAGGGTCGTGGTGATGCTGCCGACCTCGAAGGAGTGGCCGTCCACGCCGGACACCGGCTGCACCTCGTAGGCCGTGCCGGTGAGGAAGACCTCGTCGGCGCCCGGCAGTTCCTCGGGCTGGATGTGCCTCTCGTGGACGGGGATCCCCAGCTCCCGGGCGAGGGCCAGGACGGTCTGCCGGGTGATGCCGTCGAGGAAGGTGTCCGCGGTCGGCGTGTGCAGGGCCCCGTCGATCACCAGGAAGAGGTTGGCTCCGGTGGCCTCCGCCAGGTACCCGCGGTGGTCCAGGAGCAGGGCGTCGTCGCATCCGGCCGCCTCCGCCTCGTCGCGGGCGAGGGTGCAGATGTTGTACAGCGACGCCGCCTTCGCCCGTACCGGCGCGGTGTCGGGGGACGGCCGCCGCCACCGGGACGTGCGCAGCCGGATGCCGCGGCTCTGCGCGTCGCCGGAGAACACGTGCGGCCACTCCCAGGCGGCGATCGCGACGTGGACGGACGTCCCCGCCCCGGACACGCTGATCTGCTCGCTGCCCCGCCAGGCCACCGGCCTGACGTACCCGTCGACGATCCCCTGGTGCCGGATGGTCTCCTGCATCGCGGCGTCGAGTTCCGCAGGGGTGAAGGGGATACGGAAGTTCAGCTCCCCCGCCGAGGTGTGGAGGCGCTCGAAGTGCTCGGCGGACTTGAACGGCCGCCCGTCGTACACGCGGATGCCCTCGAAGATGCCGCCGCCGTAGTGCAGGCCGTGGGAGAGGACGTGCAGTTGGGCGTCGCGCCACGGCACGAACGCCCCGTCCAGCCAGATCACGCCGTCGCGGTCGTCGAACGGAACGGTGGTCACGCCTGCCCCTCGTGGTCGGTGTCGTCGGTGTCGACGGTGTCATCGGTGTAGTCGATGCGGATGGACTGTTCCAGGAACCGGTGGAACTCCTCGGCCTCGGCGGTGTCCGCGTGGCGGGACAGCACGAACGCCGGGTAGCCGGTGAAATCCGGGTAGGGCCGCACGACGTCCCCGGGGAAGAGCATCTGCACGACGTGGTCGACCCTGGGGTCGTCGCGCAGTTCGGCCAGGCCGTGGATCGCGGTGATCCGTCCGGAACCGCCGCAGGGGACGATGTAGTTGGCCGCGGCCGCCACGGGTGTCGGCGACGGGCCGGAGCCCAGGGGTTCGGTGGCGGTGCCGGCGGCGATCCGCAGTGCCTGGGCGGCGAAGTCGATGCCGGTCACCCCGGAGGCGATGTAGTGGGACACCCCGGAGCCCCCGATCCGGGCTCCCATCTCCAGCAGGTACGGCGTCTCGCCGCCGCGCAGGCGCAGTTCCGTGTGGGTGGGCCCGTCGGTGATGCCGAGGGCCCGGTGCGCGGCGACCACCTCGCGCCGGACGGACTCCTGCACGGCGTCGGGCAGGGCCGCCGGTGCCCGGTAGACGCCCTCCTCGAAGTGCGGCCCCTGGGGGTCGCCCTTGTAGCCGATGGCCAGGACCCGCACGTCTCCGCCGTGGGCGAGGGACTCGACGGCGAACTCGGGGCCGTCCAGGTACTCCTCGACCACCAGGCCGTCCGTGCGGCCGAGCTTGTTCGCGGAGGTCTGCCACACCTCGTCCACGACGCTCTTGAGGCTCTGCGGGGTCTCCGCCTTGGTGACGCCGAGGCTGGAGAAGCCGTGGGCGGGCTTCACCACGACGGGGAAGGCCAGGCGCGCCGCCTTCTCCCAGTCGGCCGGGTCGTCCAGCCGGACGAAGCCCGGCACGTTGAGGCCGGCAGCGGCCAGACGCTCCCTCATGACGCGCTTGTCCTGCGCGCCGAGCGCCGCGTCGCGGCCGATTCCGGGGAGTCCGAGCAGCTCGGCGGCTTCGGCGACGAACGGCACGGCGGGGTCGTAGAGGGTGACGACGCCCTGGAAGGCGTTCGCCTCGTGCCGTCGCCGCAGGGCGTCCAGTGCGCCGGCCGGGTCGCCCTCGACGTCCAGCCGCAGGAGGTCGACCACGGCCGGCGGCAACCGGTCCGCGGACACCGCTTCGTCGGGCCGGGGCACCAGCACGAGGTCGATCCCGGCCCGTTGGGCGCTCTCGAAGACCCAGGGGAGCGAGGTGCGCTGGTAGACCAGTACGAGGGTGGGCCTGGGGCTGTCCGCTGTCATCACGGGGTCCTTTGCGGTCACGAGGCGTTCTGCCGTCACGAGGCTTTCTTCCGCCACGAGGTGTTCTGCCGTCACGAGGTCCTTCGCCGTCACGAGGTCCTTCGCCGTCACGATGTCCCCTGCCGGGCGGGCACTTCGGTCCCCTGCCCGGTGTGCGTCCCGTCCGGGGCCGCGGCGGCTGCGGGGGCCGCCTCCGCCGCAGGGTCCACCTCGACCGCCTCGGCCGTGGCGCGCCCGGCCGGGCGGGCACCGCCGATGGTGAGCCACACGCCGCCCCCGCACAGCAGGAGCAGCAGGATCACGAGCGGTCCGGGCGCGGCCTCCCGGCCCAGGGCCCACTCCCCCAGGCGCACCAGGAACGGCACCACGAGCGCGAGCGCGGAGGTGAACAACGGCCCCTTGCGCAGGATGAGTTCGTGCGAGATGAGGAAGACCGGGGCGGTGAGGACCGCGCCGAGGACCGCGATGCCGCCCCAGTCGGCCGGGGAGACGCCGCCGAGCGGGACGAACAGGGCGACCGCCAGCCCCAGCATGACCGTGCCCGCCCCGGTGACGGCGGGTAGGGCCGCGACCGGGGTCAGGTCCGCCATCCGCCGCCGGTAGACGTAGCCGTACACCGCGTACGTGAAGGTGCCGCCGAGCGCCAGCAGGCTCCCGCCCGCGAGGGCGCCGCCGCCCGCCCCTGAGCCGGCGCCGGCGGCCGCGGAGCCGTCGGCGAGGGCGTACCCGCAGGCCGCGACGACGGCCAGCACCGTGCCCAGGACCTTGCGCGGCGAGGAGGGCTCGCGGAAGGCGGCGACCCCGATCACGAAGGTGATGCAGGGCAGCAGGGAGACGATCAGGCCGACCCGGGAGGCTCCGATGAAGCCGGTGCCGAGCAGCGTTCCGGAGTAGTACGCGAAGAAGCCGAGGAAGGCCAGGAGCACGACGGTTCCGCGGCGGGCGGTCGCGGCCCGGACGTCGGACCGCGACCGCGGGTACAGCAGGGCGATGACGGTGATGACCACGAAGCTGGCCGCCGTCCGCCCGGCCGCCACCGCCAGTGGGGGAACGCCGTCGACCAGCCGCCCGGCGAGCAGCCAGCCGGCGGCCAGCAGGGCGATCATCAGTGCCGAGAGGGCGGGCACCACGAGGTGTCCGCCCCGGCGGGGGCGCAGGGGCGCGCCCGTCACCATTCCGCCCGCTCGAACTCCAAGGCAGGCATCCGGTCCAGCCCCTGCTTGGCGCGCAGCAGGACCCGCTGGTCCTCGGTGAAGGCGTACCGCTGCCGTGCCCCACCAGCAGCGACACCGGCAGCGACACCGGCAGCGACACCAGCGGTGACACCAGCCGCGACCGACTCGGGCTCGGGAAGGTACCTGCGGACCAGCTCCTTGGCCGCCGAGCGGTACTCGTCGTCGGTCGTGACGGCGGCCTCCAACTCCTCGACCGTGGCGACGAATTCCCGCAGCGCGTCGAGGGCCTTGGCCCGGTCGAAGTGCAGCAGTCCGCCGTCGTCCGGGGAGCCGGTCAGCGCACCGTGCTCGCGCAGCCAGGAGTAGATGAACACCCCGGTGCCGGAGTCGAAGTTGCGGGTGGCGTCGTCCGCCTGCGGGTAGCGGAAGACCCGCTCCAGCAGGATCATGTCGACCTGTTCCGCCGCGAACGGGACGACACCGCTGTCCGCGCAGGCCAGCACGGTCTTGGCGTCGACCTTGATCTCCTCCAGCAGGCCGACGAACCAGTTCATCTTCAGCGAGATGTGCTGGTCGAACGGCCAGAGGCCCTGGTAGTGCATCGAGTCGTGCAGGTAGCCCCAGATGGCGCGGGCCTCGAAGCACACGTCGGCGTCCAGGCCCGTGGACGCGCGGGGCAGGGACTCCGGGGTCAGGACGGCCTCCGCGCCGCGGAGCGCGTAGGTCTCGTGGATCTTCCGCATCTTGTTGTAGAAGAACATGGCGTACGGCTGCTCGGTGATCTTGTCGTGAGCGGCCACGTTCTCCGGGAAGAACACCAGGCAGTTGCCCTGCCGGAAGCCCGCGCTGCCGGTGATCAGGATGAGCGACTGACAGTTGTTCTTGGGATGCGGGTACGACCCGGCCAGCTCCGGCAGCGCGGCGGGCTCCTTGCGCAGCGCGAAGAAGCAGTCCAGTCGCTTGCCCACGGGCGGCGCGCTGTTGGTGCTCTGCAGCGGTGCGAGGAAGAAGACGGCCGAACCGTCCTCGGGCACCCGCAGGGCGTCCCGCGAGCGGGCGAAGTGCGGCTTGGTGTCGAGGCCGGCCGCGAGCCAGCCGTCGACGTCGGCGGCCAGCGCGGCCGCCTGGTCGTCCTGTCCGCGCCGCGCGTACCAGGCGCAGGCCTCGTCGCGGATGCGGCCGAGCAGCGCGCGGTCCTCCGCGGTCGCGTCGGGGACGGTGCCGTCGTCCGCCTGACGCGCCCGGAAGCGGTCGACCTCCGGGATGAGGGAGCCGGCCAGTTCGTCGGCGTCGGCGAGCAGGTTCGCGGGGACGGGTGCGGTCGCGGTGGTCACAGGGCCGCTCCCACCGGGATCCGCCGCTCGTCCCCGGCACCGACCGCCAGCACCTGATGGACCGTGAACACCATGGGTACGGGGCCGAAGTCCCGCACCACGCGCAGCCCTTGTTCCTCTGCCGCGACGATGGTGGTGATGCAGCCCTCGACGCGGCCCTCGGCGCACTCGATGGCCGCCCGGGAGTTGCTCAGGACCTCCCGGATCTCCGTGCCGTCGGGCACGAGACCCGTCGGCGCCGGGTGCGAGGCGACGGTGGCGGGCGCGTCGACCCCGTTGGTGGCGAGCACCATGTTGTGCGTCGGCATGATGAAGCTGTCGACCATGTGCAGGCGGTGCAGGTTCCCGAACACCAGGGTGTGCAGCGCCGGGTAGACCGCGCAGGCGACCAGCGCGTGCCGTCCGTCGTCCGGTACGGCGTCGAGCGCGGACTCGATGGACGAGTGCAGCTCCACCGTCCCCCGGACTCCCCGGCGGCGCAGCCACTCGTGGGACGCTGCTTGCAGATTGGTGCCGCTCGGACCGAGCGTGTGCAGGTGCCGGACCTCGTCGACGTCCGCCCCGTTTTGGGCATGCCTCATCGGCTCCCCCTCCCCCAAAGAAAGAACACGGCGACCGTACCGGGTGGTTCCGGAAGGCCTCCGCTAGGAGAACATGCCCGCTGAAAGTGATCAAGTGACTGCAGATGTGATCTCGGATGGCGGGCTCGCGCTGCCCGCTCCCGGCCGCCGCCGACCGGACGGCCCGCGACCGGGACTCCCCGTGCCGCGCAACCGCCGTTCTCCCGCGTGCCGTTGTGGTCCAGGTGGGCGTCAGCCGACCCGCAGGCCCAACGCCAGGGTCAGTTCGAGGACCCGGTCCGGTGACGCGAGGTCGGGGAACAGCTCCCGCAGCTGCGACATCCGGTACCGGACCGTCTGAGGATGGACGAACAGCACCGCCGCCACCTCGTCCCGCCTGCCCTGGTGCAGCAGCCACGCCCGCAGCGTCTCCTCCAACCGCCGTGCGGTCGCGGCGGGCAGGGGCCGCAACGGCGCGAGGGCCCGGGCACGCAGGTCCGCGAACGCGTCCGCGTCGGCGCTCAGCACCAGTTCGGGCAGGTGGTCCTCGGTGTCGCGGATGTCGGCGGAGAGGGAGCGCGCTCGCACGGCTCGGGCGTACGAGGCGGACGCACGGATCCAGGGCCGGGCCGGGCCGACCACGGCGGTGCGGTCGGCCAACTGCCGCAGGAGGTGCGACCGGTCGGCGTCGGGGACGAGCAGCACACCGGTGGCATCGGGCAGATCGTCGAGGACGAGGGTGCCCGGGTCGAGCGTGCGGTAGGCGGGCCGGGCCTGAGCGGCGGGCAGCAGGACCGCGGTCAGCGAACCCGGAGGCTGCCACCCGGCCCGTTGAACGGCGGCCAGCAGCACGTCCGGGCTCGCGCCGGCGAGGAGGTCGCGGGCCAGGTGTTCCAGGTGGCGCTCCTGGGCCCGGCCGCGGGCGGCCAGTTCGTCGGCATGGCCCGCGGCGCTCGCGGCGGAGAGCTCGTCGATGTAGGCGAAGGTCAGTTCGGCGAACTTGGCGACCTCGGCGGCGGGCAGACCCGCGGGTACGGCACCCGCCGCCAGGCACCGCCAGGCCACCCGGGCGCCGACGCGGTAGGCGCTGAGCAGGGCGTCCATCGAACGGCCGTCGCGCACCTCGCCGCGGCCCAGCTCGTAGGCCGCGTCACCGGCGTCGCCGCCCGTGGCGTTCCCGCTCGCGAGGTCCAGGTAGTGCCCCAGGGCGGTGCGGACGGCCCGGCGGATGGTGCCGCCCATGCGGCCCGAGAGGGCGTTGGCGTACGGAGGGACCTCGTCGATGATCGCCTGGACGACCTCGTCGGCGGTGGCCGTCAGCGCGGCCCGGAGCGCGGCGACCGTCGTCCCGTCCAGGGCCAGCTCGCTGGCCCTCCGGATGGCATGGCTCATGTTCTTGTTCCCTACGAACAATTCTACCGACCAGATTTACGTCCTGCGGTCAGGACTTTACGCCTCGGGCGCAGCAAGCTGGAGTCATGACGAGTGCAGCCCTCCGCAGCAGGGCCTGGAAACTGCTGGAGATGGTCACGACGCCACTGCTGCCGTCGGACTACCTCGACCTGGTCAGCCCGCTGCGTGCGGGCGCCGACCTGCGGGGGCGCATCGAGGCCGTGCACCCCGAGACGGGTGACGCCGCGACCGTCGTGATCAGGCCGGGCCGGGGCTGGCGCGGCCACACGGCCGGTCAGTACGTGCGGATCGGGGTCGACGTCGACGGGAGGCGCCTGTGGCGCGCCTACTCCGTCACCTCACCGACGAACCGCCGGGACGGCCGCATCACGATCACCGTGAAGGCGATCCCGGACGGCAAGGTCAGCAACCACCTGGTCCGTGGGGTGGCACCGGGCACGCTGGTCCAGCTCGACCAGCCGACCGGTGACTTCGTCCTGCCGCCCACCAGGCCCGCCAAGGTGCTCTACCTGACGGCCGGCAGCGGCATCACGCCCGTGATGGGCATGCTGCGCGACATCGAGTTGGACGACGTCGTCATGGTCCACTGCGCGCCGCGGCCGCAGGACGTGATCTTCCGCGACGAACTGCACGGCCTGGTCGCGGACGGGAAGCTGCGCCTCACCGAGGTGCACACCGCCACGGACGGCACACTCGACATCGCCCGTCTCGGTGAGCTCGTGCCCGACTGGGCCGAGCGCGAGACCTGGGCCTGCGGCCCCGCGGGCCTGCTCGACGCCGCGGAGCGGCACTGGAGCGAGCAGGGCGTCCGGGAGCGCCTGCACACCGAACGCTTCCGCCCCCGCATCGCCGTCTCCGGCAACGGTGGCAGTGGCGGTGGCGGTGGCGGTGGCGGTGGCGAGGTCACGTTCAGCACCACCGGCAGGACCGTCGAGGCGGACGGCGCCACGCCGCTGCTGGACGTCGGCGAGGAGGCCGGTGTGCTCATGCCCTCCGGGTGCCGCATGGGCATCTGCTTCGGCTGCGTCACGCCGCTCAAGGCGGGCGCCGTCCGCGACCTGCGCACCGGCGAGATCACCGAGGCCGAGCCGGGCGTCCTCATCCAGACCTGCGTGTCCGCCGCGGCGGGCCCCTGCGACATCGAACGGTAGACGCACCTTGACCGCCATCGACCCCACCGCCCACCTGACCGCGGAGCAGATCGAGGAGCTCGGCCGCGAGCTGGACGCGATCCGCGACGAGGTGATCGCCGACCGCGGCGAGAAGGACGCCGCCTACATCCGCAAGGTCATCTCGACGCAGCGCAAGCTCGAACTGGCCAGCAGGGGCGTGCTGCTGTTCTCGATCTTCCCGCCAGCGTGGGTGCTGGGCACCGCCGGCCTGTCGGTGGCGAAGATCATGGACAACATGGAGATCGGCCACAACGTCCTGCACGGCCAGTGGGACTGGATGCGGGACCCGAAGATCCACTCCACCACCTGGGAGTGGGACCACGTCTCGCCGTCCGACCAGTGGAAGCACTCGCACAACGAGCTGCACCACACGTACACCAACGTGATCGGCAAGGACAACGACCTCGGCTACGGCATCATGCGCGTCGACGAGGACCAGAAGTGGCACCCGTTCCACCTCGGCCAGCCGCTGTGGAACCTCGTCAACGCCTGCTTCTTCGAGTACGGCATCGCGGCGTACGACCTGGAGCTCGGCAAGAACCTGCGCAAGGACCGCCGCAGGAACCCGGAGTTCCGCGCGCGGGCCAGGGCCGTGGGCCGCAAAATCCGCAAGCAGGTGCTCAAGGACTACGTGATCCACCCGCTGCTGTCGGGCCCGTCGTTCCTCACCACGCTCGCCGCCACGTTCACCGCGAACCTGGTCCGCAACATCTGGACCCACTCGGTGATCATGTGCGGGCACTTCCCCGAGGGCGTACAGGTCTTCGAGCGGCAGTCGATCAACGGCGAGACGCGCGGCCAGTGGTACCTGCGCCAGATGATGGGCTCGGCGAACATCAGCGGCAGCAGGGCCATGCACTTCATGAGCGGCAACCTGTCCCACCAGATCGAGCACCACCTGTTCCCCGACCTGCCGAGCAACCGGTACGCCGAGGTCGCGGTGAAGGTGCGCGCCCTGTTCGAGAAGTACGAGCTGGAGTACGTCACCGGGCCGCTGCCCAAGCAGGTGTTCTCCGCGTGGCACAAGGTCTTCCGGCTCTCGCTGCCGAACCGGAAGCCCAAGGCCAGGACGCCGGACCGCGGGAAGGAACTCGTCACGGCCTGACCCCGGTACCGGTTCCCCGGATTCGGTGCCCCGAGCTCGGTTCCCCGGATTCGTCTCCCGGGCTCGGTGCCCCGGCCTCGGTACCCCGGGTGACGACATCCCGTGGCGGGGTCAGCGTGCCGCGTTCACGGGCGCCGAAGGCGCAGGGTGGGGCAGTAGCGCTCGCCGCCTTCGAAAACGACGGTCGGCCCGGGGGCGATCTCCGTGAAGCCCGCGTCCCGGACCACCGGCAGTTCGCTGCGGACCAGTTCCTCCCACGCCCCCGGCTCCGCCGTGCGGACGGCGAGCGCGAAGCCCGACTCCGCCCACTCCTTGCGCTGCGCCTCGTCCAGCCGCCACCAGGCGAGCTGCGCCGCGTGGCCGGTCTGGGCCATGGTCTTGCCCGCGCTCATCTCCAGCTCCGGGTTGACCCACAGCACCGGCAGCCCCGGCGCGGGCGCGCCGACCTCGGCGGTCTCCTCCAGCTCCGTACCGGAGACCTGCAACTTCGCGAGGTCCTTCGGCCAGCCGTCCAGCGGGACCGGCGGGAACACCCGCACCTCGGCCTCCCGCCCCCGCACCGTGATGCCGGGCAGCTCCCCGGCCCGGCGCCACTCCCCGCCCCGGGCCCGCCGGACCACCTTGCGGATCCGGGCGTCCTCCCAGGCCGCGACCCGCTCCGCCCACTCCCCGTCCACCTCGGTCACCCGGGGGTCGGCGAGCAGGGTCAGCACCGCCCGCGCCGAGGTCTCCAGCGCGTCCGTACGCCCGGGCGGCGTGGCCTTCTCCAGTCGGACCAGCAGCGGCAGCACGTACTGCGGCCGCGCGTCGCGGTCCTCGGGGTCGGGAACGTCGCCGGGGGCGGGAGCGGGGGCCGGGTCATCGAACGGAGAAGTCACCCGTCCAGCATGCCAGCCCCGCCACCACCGCCCCGGCCCCCCCCCCGGGCCCCGGGTCCATCCCCCGCTGGCCCGCGACGGGGGCGCCCCCCAACACCCGCCGCGGGGGGGGGGGGGGGCCCCACCCCGGGGGCGCCCCCCCCCCCGACGGAACCGGCCTCAGGAGGTCAGCGAGGTCTTGCGGGTCGAGATGATCTGGTCCACCAGGCCGTACTCCAGGGCCTCCTCGGCGGTCAGGATCTTGTCGCGCTCGATGTCCTCGCGCACCTGCTCCACCGGCTTGTTGGAGTGCTTGGAGAGCATCTGCTCCAGCTGCTCGCGCATCCGGAAGATCTCCTTGGCCTGGATCTCCAGGTCGGACACCTGGCCGCGGCCGGTCTCGGTGTACGGCTGGTGGATCAGGATGCGGGCGTTCGGCAGCGCCATCCGCTTGCCGGGGGTGCCGGCGGCGAGCAGCACGGCCGCGGCGGAGGCCGCCTGGCCCATGCAGACCGTGGTGATGTCCGGCTTGACGTACTGCATGGTGTCGTAGATGGCCGTCAGGGCCGTGAACGAGCCGCCGGGCGAGTTGATGTACATCTGGATCTCGCGGTCCGGGTCCATCGACTCCAGGCACAGCAGCTGCGCCATGATGTCGTTCGCCGAGACGTCGTCGACCTGCGAGCCGAGGAAGATGATGCGCTCCTCGAACAGCTTGGCGTACGGGTCGTACTCGCGGATGCCCTGCGTGGTGCGCTCGACGAAGCGCGGGACGATGTAGCGACCCTCGGCGCGCATGTCCTCGACGCGGGCCTTGGCGGCCGACAGGCTGGGGATGTTCATGGGGGTTCTTGTCCTCCGGGGCGTTGTGGCTGTGGTCTCGTGGGCCGGGCCGAGGCTCAGGCGCCCGTGCCGCCGCCGCCGGGGACGTCCGCGGCGCTGTGCATGATCGCGTCGATGAGGCCGTACTCCAGGGCCTCCTCCGGGGTGAACCAGCGGTCGCGGTCGGAGTCCCGGGTGATCTGCTCGAAGGACTGGCCGCTGTGGAAGGCGATCAGCTCGGACATCCGCTTCTTGGTGCGGAGCAGCTGCTCGGCCTGGATGCGGATGTCCGTGGCGGAGCCGCCGAGGCCCGCGGAGGGCTGGTGCATCAGGATGTTGGCGTTCGGCAGCGAGAAGCGCTTGCCCTTGGCGCCGGCGGTCAGCAGGAACTGACCCATCGAGGCGGCCATGCCCATGGCGATGGTGACGACGTCGTTCTTGATGTACTGCATGGTGTCGTAGATCGCCATGCCCGCCGAGATCGAGCCGCCCGGGGAGTTGATGTAGAGGAAGATGTCCTTCTCGGGGTCCGCGGCCAGCAGCAGCAGCTGCGCGGTGATCTTGTTGGCGATGTCGTCGTCGACCTGCTGGCCGAGGAAGATGATCCGCTCGTTGAGCAGCCGGTTGTAGACCTGGTCACCCAGGCCGCCGAGCACGTCACCAGAGGCGGCGTGCGGCGCCATCGGGCCCATCTGCATCTGCGGGAACGTCACTTAGCCACCTGCTCAGTCGATGTGGACGGTCGCCGGGCGGCCGTCACGGTGTCGCACAGCTTCCGGGTATCACGTCGTGATTGTTGCTGTCCAAGGACCCTAACGCGCAGGCCCGGCCGCAGAATCCCTCACGCAGAACTGTTCGCTGTGAGCGCAGGGTCGCGGGGGCACCCGGGTGCGCGGTGGGACGACGACGGGCCCGGACGCCGTAGCGGCGTCCGGGCCCGTTGCAGCGCCTCAGGGGGCTACCGGGGCACTCAGGCCTCGGTGCTCTCCTCGGTCTTCTCCTCGGCGGCGGCCTCGACGGTCTCGGCCGTCTCGTCCTCGTCGTCGAAGTTGATCTCGTTGCCCTCGGTGTCGACGACCTTGGCGGCCTCGACCACGGTGGCCAGCGCCTTGCCGCGGGCGACCTCGCCGACCAGCAGCGGAACCTGACCGCCCTGGACGACCTGCTGGGCGAACTGGTCCGGGGTGAGGCCGGAGCCGGCCGCACGGCGGATGAGGTGCTCGGTGAGCTCCTCCTGGTTGACCCCCAGCTCCTCGTTGGCGACGATCTGGTCCAGGACGAACTGGGTCTTGATGCCCTTCTTCGCCTGCTCCTCGATCTCCGCCTCCCACTCCTCGCGGGACTTGCCCTGGGTCTCCAGGTAGGTGTCGATGTTCAGACCCATCGGCTCGAGCTGGTGGTGCTCGAGGTTGTGCTTGCGGGTCTCGATCTCGTCCTTCAGGAGCTTCTCGGGGTACTCGATCTCAACCAGCGTGAGCAGCGCGTCGAGGACCTTCTCCTGGGCCTGGGTGGCCTGGTCGTACTCCTTCATGCGCTCCAGGCGCTTGCGGGAGTCGGCACGCAGGTCCTCCAGGCTGTCGAACTCGCTGGCCAGCTGGGCGAACTCGTCGTCCAGCTCCGGCAGCTCCTTCTCCTGGACGGCCGTGACGGTGACGGTGACCTCGGAGGTCTTGCCGGCCTGGGTGCCGCCCTTGAGCTCGGTCTCGAAGGTCTTCTCCGCGCCGGCCGACAGGCCGAGCACGGCCTCGTCGATGCCGTCGATGAGGCGGCCCGAGCCGATCTCGTAGCTGACGCCCGTGGCGGTGCCGTCGTCCGGCACCTCGCCGTCGACCTTGGCGATCAGGTCGACGACCACGATGTCGCCCTCGGCGGCGGCGCGCTCGACGTCCTTGACCGAGGAGAAGCGCTCGCGCAGCTGCTCGAGGGACTTCTCGATGTCCTCGTCGGAGACGACGATCGGGTCGACGGTCACCTCGATGGAGGAGAACTCCGGCAGGGTGATCTCCGGGCGGATGTCCACCTCGGCGGTGAACTTGAGGTCACCACCGTCGGCGATCTTCTCGACACCCTCGATGTTGGTGATGTCGGGCTGGCCGAGGACCTCGATCTTGCCCTCGTCGACGGCCTGCGTGTAGAAGCGCGGCAGGGCGTCGTTGACGGCCTCCTCCAGCACGGCACCGCGGCCGAAGCGCTGGTCGATGACGCGAGCCGGGATCTTGCCCTTGCGGAAGCCCGGAACCGTGACCTGCTGGTTGATCTTCTTGTACGCCGCGTCGAGGCTGGGCTTGAGCTCCTCGAAGGGCACCTCGACGGTGAGTCGAACCCGGGTCGGGTTCAGAGTCTCGACGGCGCTCTTCACGGTTAGGTCTCCTAGGGGCTTGCGGTCAGGTTGTCTCCGCCCGGCCCGCACGCCCGGCCGGAGCCGGTACGGGTGGGTCGGACGAGACGGGCGATGGGCGGTTGGAGCTGCATCTCCCGTGTGGGTGGACGGTGAGCTTGACTCCTCGCCCTCGGGCGGTTGACCTGGGTTGACGCCACAGGGACTACCGCCAGCGCCCCATCCTACCGGTACCACGAAAGGCGGACGCCAGGCGCCACCGTACCGCCCGAACAGAACAGGGCCCCGCCCCGGTGGGCGAGACCCTGCCGCACTGTCGGGGTGACCGGATTCGAACCGACGGCCTTCCGCTCCCAAAGCGGACGCGCTACCAAACTGCGCCACACCCCGTGGTGCCGAGAGGAAGCGTACACGCCGGGCCTGTACGGCTCGTCGACTTATTCGGGGCACGGCGGGAGCATCGCGGAAGGGGGTGCGCGCGGAGTGCGGTGTGCACGGAAGGGACCGGAGCGGGTACGCTGTCCCCCGAACTTCCGACCGGGAACGGTCGGCGGCTTCGCGCGGGTGTAGCTCAATGGTAGAGCCCTAGTCTTCCAAACTAGTCACGCGAGTTCGATTCTCGTCACCCGCTCTTCCGGCCCGGCCCCGGTGCGCCCAGCGCACCGGGGCCGTCGGCGTTCCCGGGCCCGTGCGGCGCCTCAGAGCCCCAGCCGGGCGGCCCGGGCGGCGGCCCGGTCGAGCAGCAGGTGGACGTCGCCCTCCCGGGTGGCGGGGCGGTCGTTGTACTCGTCCGGGGAGCGCGCCGGGCGGCCGGTGGCGTGCAGCACCTCCATCAGCTGGACCCGGCCGGCCCGCACGGTCGCCGGGGTGCCGTAGCCGTACGCCAGGACGGCGGCCTGGGCGCCGAGCAGGCAGACCCGCCCGGTGGCGTCCCACATCGCGCCCTGCAGCCAGCCGTGGACGCCGATGTAGCGGGAGGCGAGCCGCAGGTGGTCGGCGGCGGTGACCGGGACGGGCCGGGCGGGGCGGCGCAGCGCCCGGTCGAGCAGGGTGGCCCGGGGCTCCGGGTGGCCGGCGTGCCAGGGGCGCAGGACGCTCCCGTAGCGGCAGACGTACGGTCCGGGGGTGCGCGCGGGGGCGGGCAGCGAGGCGAGGTAGGCCTCCACCTCGGCGACCAGGCCGGAGCCGTCCGGGCCCGCGAGCAGGTCCGCCAGGGCGGCCGGGTGGGGCACGGGGGGCGTCGGGGCGGTGCGGGCCATGCGGGCTCTCCAGGCGGGCGGCTGTCGGGTTCCGCTCCCCAAAGTGGGGCATTCCGGACAATTCCGCGACCGCAGGGAGAAGGCGTCCGCACGGTTTCCCGCACGGCGGTCGGGCCGATAGCCTCGGCGGCGTTCGAGCGCAGTTCGAGCGCGACCCGTGGCGCCGCGCTCCCGGAGTGGAGGAGTCCCGTGGGTCCGCAGGAGCGACTGGCGGTCATACAGCGCTGTGTGGTCCGGGAGATGGCACGACTGGGCCAGGACTTCCACCCGGACGGCGAGGTGGTGCGCGGCCCCGGGACCACCGCGGTGGCGGTGCGCGAGCACCCCGGGGAGGACGGCGGCGCCGGGCACGTGGACCTCGGCTTCGTGCTCCACCTGGGCCGGGCGGACGCCCCGGTGGTGTGGGACTGCGCACCCGGCCTCGGCAAGACCGAGGAGGAGAAGCTCGCCAACGCGGTGAAGATGTGGGCGACCACCACCGCCTCGGTGCTGGTCGAGCTGGCCGACGGGCGCGGGATCCACGCCGACCGCCCGAACCTGCCCGAACTCCCGGGCTGGCGGGCGGTGCAGGGGCCGGCGGCGGTGTTCGGCTTCGGCAACGAGCACCTGGCGGCCTGGCTCGCCGAGCACCGGGTGCTGCCCGCGCTGGCGCCGGCCCTGGAGCGGGAGCTGACCGGGCCGGGACCGGTCGGGGTGAAGCTCTTCCTGGGCGGGAAGGCGGGCGACGACGTCGCCGAGGTCCGGGTGGGCGGCGAGGTGTCGGAGGCGGCCTCCGCGGCGCTGCGCGCGCTGGACTGGCCGCGCGGCGAACGGCTGTGCTGGGCGCGGCTGTTCGTGCTGCTGACGGCGGAGCGGGCGGCACCGGCCCCGGCCGCGCCGACGGGCGCCCCGGCACCCGTGCCGGCGCGTGCCCCGGCCCCGGCGGCGACGCGCCCCCGGGGACTGTTCGCCCGCTGGCGGGAGGCCCGGAGGGCCGGCCGGTAGCTGCTGCTCGCCCGCTCGCCTCCGGGGCGCGAGGGATCCGTCCGGCCCGGCCGGGTCAGCCCCCCGTGATGCTGGAGATGCTGTGCGCCAGGTTGGCCAGCAGGGAGTTGATGGAGGTCGCCATCGTGGTCTCGTGCAGCATGAAGCCGAACAGGGCGGCGACGATCGCGTGCGGGATCTTCAGCTGCTTGTTCCGGATGAAGATGATGCACAGGATCGCGAACAGGACCAGCGCGGAGACGGAGAGTGCCACCCGGACTCACTTCCTCGTTTCATAGCGTGGCGCCGCCGCCCGGCGGCACCTGCGAAGCCGGACCCCGGCCTGTCCGACGGTCCCGAGGCGGAATCGCGGACCGTCCGGCACAGCGCCGGCCGAGGAACGCGCACCGGCCCGCTGTCTGGTGTGCCGCACGTGTCGCCCCCCATCCCCCGAATCCTGAACAGTCCCGCCCGGACTCAGTGTGGTCGACCGTGCCGATTGCGTAAAGGTCTGACAGTCGGCCCGACGTCGACATCCTGCGCTGCGGGACGAGTTTCCGCCGACCGGGACGATAGCGGAGCCGTTCTGACGAATCGTCGGCGGGGCGCTGCTGAGCGGCCGGGAAACGCCCGGGGACGTGGAGCGGAGGTCGCGGATCCGCTCAGCCGACGGGCCGTCCGATATGGCCGAAGATCAGCTGCCAGGCTTGACACGACGGCCCTGCCGGTGGCACATGACGCGGACAGCCGCCTCAGTCGCGCCAGAGCAGCAGTACGGCCCGGTCGTCGTTGATGTCCCGGGCGACCGTCTCGATCAGCGCGCCCGCCGCGCCCGCACCGCTGCCCGGGGCGCCGCCGGGGACCAGCCGGTCGGCCTCCCCCATCAGCCGGTCCATGCCCTCGGCGAGGTCCCGGCCGGGCTCCTCGACCATGCCGTCGGTGCACAGCATCAGCACGTCGCCCCGGTCCAGCCGGCCGCGCACGCCGTCGAACTTGGCGCCGTCGTAGATCCCGAGCAGCGGGCCCTCGGCCTCCTTGATCTCCCAGCGCCCCTCGCCGGCCAGCCGCTGCATGCCCGGCAGGTGCCCGGCCGAGAGCAGTTCGTACTCGCCGCTGTCCAGGTCCAGCACCAGGTGGACGGCGGTGGCGAAGCCCTCCTCCCAGGACTGGCGCAGCAGGTAGCCGTTGGCGGCGGGCAGGAAGTCGTGCGCGGGCAGCGAGCCGACCAGGCCGCCGAAGGCGCCGGACAGCAGCAGGGCCCGCGAGCCCGCGTCCATGCCCTTGCCGGAGACGTCCGCGAGGACCACCTCCAGCAGCCGCTGGCCGGGGCCGGTGCGGGCGGCCACCACGAAGTCGCCGGAGAAGGACTGGCCGCCGGCCGGGCGCAGCGCCATGTCGGCGTGCCACCCGGCCGGCAGCTCGGGCACCCGGCTCTGCACCCGCAGCCGCTCGCGCAGGTCGAACAGCATGGTGGAGCCGCCCCACCAGGGGACGCCGACCCGGGCCCGGAACTGGGCCAGCAGCAGGCCGCCGACCCCCGCGGCGCCGACCACCAGGGCCGCGCCGGGGGTGACGCCGTAGACGTAGGCCTCCGGGTTGTCGCTGGCGACCCGCTGGCCGGTGTGGATCACGGACTCGGCGGACAGCCCGAGGGCGGCCAGCGCGTACAGCACCACCAGGGAGCCGGGGCGCAGCAGCAGCGCGCCGGCCAGGATCGGCAGGACCAGGGTGGTGGGCGGGGCCCAGTCCGGGATCCAGATGTTGAGCAGGATCATCAGCGGGACGAGCAGGGCCAGCGCGCAGAGCACCGGCCAGTCGGCGGCGCCGCCGCGGAAGTAGTCGACACCGGCCGTGCGCAGCCTTCGGCGGGCCCGGCGGAGCCTCTTGCGCAGCCGGGCCGTCACGGGCTCGGACGCCGGGGCGGCGCCGGGCCTCGTCGCAGTCGTCTGGGGCGGTGCGCCCGGCGGTCTGCCAGCCATGGGGTCCGACCCTATCCACGGGTGCGGCCCGGCGTCGACGGTCCGGGGGCGGGCGGCGGCCCCGGCGCGCGGGCCGCTCAGCGGGTTTCGGCCGATCGGGCCGGTGGCGGGCACGCCGTCAGGAGGCGTGCGCCGGTTGGGCGTACGGCGCCGGCGGGCGGCGCGTGCGCCCCGCGTGCGCAGCTGCGGGCGCGCGGGCGCCTGTGGCCGACGACACAGCCGCCGGGGGCCGCGCGGACGGCGACGGCCGGCCGCACGGGAGGGTGCGGCCGGCCGTCGGTGGCGGGTGGATCAGCCCTGGGGGTGGTGGGCCGGGATCGGCGGGAGCTCGCCGGTGGTCTCGTACTCGCTCAGCATCTCGATCCGGCGGGTGTGCCGGGCCTCGCCGCTGTAGGGGGTCTTGAGGAAGACCTCGACGAACTCGGTGGCCTCGTCCTCGGTGTGCATCCGGCCGCCGATGGAGATGACGTTGGCGTTGTTGTGCTGACGGCCGAGCTCGGCGGTCTGCACGCTCCAGGCCAGCGCCGCACGGACGCCCTTGACCTTGTTGGCGGCGATCGCCTCACCGTTGCCCGAGCCGCCGATCACGATGCCGAGGGCGTCCGCGTCGGCGGCGGTGCGCTCGGCGGCGCGCAGGCAGAACGGCGGGTAGTCGTCCTCGGCGTCGTAGATGTGCGGCCCGCAGTCGACCGGCTCGTGGCCGGCCCCCTTGAGCCACTCCACGAGGTGGTTCTTCAGTTCGTATCCGGCATGGTCGGAGCCCAGGTACACGCGCATGCCATGAGTGTGGCATGCGGGTGCGCGCGGGCCCGACAACGGGGGGTCCGGGTCTCAGCGGCGGCCGAGCAGCTTCCAGGCGAGCGGCAGCGCGCCGGCGGCGAAGGCGGCCTTGAGCGCGTCGCCGACCAGGTACGGGTAGAGGCCCAGTTCGGCGGCGCGGGCCAGCGGGACGTGCAGGCTGAACGCCAGGTACGGGACGCCGACGGCGTAGATCGCCAGGCTGCCCAGCGCCATCGTCACCGCGGTGTTCAGCGGGGAGCGGTCGGCGCCGCGGCGGGCCAGCGCGCCGGTCAGGGCGGCGGCGAGGACGAAGCCGAGCACGTAGCCGAAGGACGGCATGGCCCAGCCGGAGGTGCCCTCGGCGAACCAGGGCAGGCCGGCCGCGCCGGCCAGCAGGTAGAGCGCGAGCGAGGCGACGCCGCGGCGGGCGCCCAGCGCGGTGCCGACCAGCAGGGCGGCGAAGGTCTGGCCGGTAACCGGCACCGGCGAGCCGGGCACGTTGACCGACAGCTGGGCGGCCACACCGGTCAGCGCGGCGCCGCCGACCACCAGGGCGAGGTCGCGGACCTGGGTGCCGAGGCGGGTCGAGGCGGCGGGCAGCAGGTCGGCGAGGACGGCGCGACGCGCTGTCGGGGTGGTGGCAGTGGCCATCGGGGTTCCTCCGTGAGGTCCAGGTGAGTGAACACCTGTGAACCTACGCGGTGATCCACCGCGCCGATGCCACGGTTTCGGACAAAGCACCGCCCACGAAGCTTGTCGGAACCGGCTCCGGGCGACTCTCGGCGAAACGGCCGCCACGCACGGTGACCACCCGGTCCGCATGGTGGGCCCGCGGCGGACATCGTTGGCAGGAACAGCGGGGTCCCCGGATATTGGACAGCTCATGCCGCATTCCGCACAGTCTGGATCCACCCCTATGGCCCCCACCTCCGCGCCCCAGGCGCCCGGGACCACCGAGGCTCCCCCGCCGTCCGGTGGCCAGCAGCTCAGCCACGGACTCAAGCAGCGCCACCTGTCGATGATCGCCCTCGGCGGCGTCATCGGCGCCGGCCTGTTCGTGGGCTCCGGCGCCGGCATCGCGGCCGCCGGGCCGGCGATCATCCTCGCCTTCACCCTCTCCGGCCTGCTGGTCATGCTGATCATGCGGATGCTCGGCGAGATGTCCGCCGCCCGCCCGGCCTCCGGCTCCTTCTCGGTGCACGCCGAGAAGGAGATCGGCCCCTGGGCCGGGATCACGGCCGGCTGGATGTACTGGGTGATGCTCTGCTGCGGCGTCGCCGCCGAGGCCACCGCCGCCGGGAAGATCGTCAACGGCTGGGTCCCCGGGGTCTCCGCCTGGGTCTGGGTCGCCCTGTTCATGGTCTTCTTCTGCGCCAGCAACCTCACCGCGGTGAAGAACTTCGGCGAGTTCGAGTTCTGGTTCGCCACCGTCAAGGTCGCCGCGATCATCGCCTTCCTGGTCATCGGCGGGCTCGGCGTCGCCGGCGTGATCGGCCCCGGCGCCCCCGGCAGCACCAACCTCACCGGCCAGGGCGGCTTCCTGCCCACCGGCGTCAGCGGGCTGATCGTCGGCCTGCTCGCCTCGGTCTTCGCGTACGGCGGCCTGGAGACGGTCACCATCGCCGCGGCCGAGTCGGACGACCCCAAGAAGAACGTCGCCAACGCGGTGCGCACCGCGGTGTGGCGGATCGCGATCTTCTACATCGGCTCGATGGCCCTGGTGGTCACCCTGGTCTCCTGGAAGGACCCGTCGGTCGTCGCCGACGGCCCGTACGTCACGGTGCTGCGCCACCTCGGGGTGCCCGGGGCCGGGACGATCATGGAGGTGGTGGTGCTGATCGCGCTGCTGTCCGCGATGAACGCCAACATCTACGGCGCCTCCCGGATGGCGTACTCGCTGGTCGGCCGCGGCCAGGGCCCCGAGGCGCTGGCCAAGGTGTCCGGCGGGGTGCCGCGCCGGGCCGTGCTGGCCTCCTGCCTGTTCGGCTTCGGCGCCGTGCTGGCCGCCAAGTTCTGGCCGGACACCGTGTTCACCTGGCTGATGAACACCACCGGCGTCGCCATCCTGGTGGTCTGGCTGTTCATCTGCGTCGTCCAGCTGCGGATGCGCCGCCGGCTGGAGCGCGAGGCGCCCGAGCTGCTCACCGTGAAGATGTGGGGCTACCCGTACCTGACCTGGGTCGCGACGGCCGCCGTGGCCGGCATCCTCGCCCTGATGACCACCACCGAGGGCAACCGCCAGCAGCTGTACGCGGCCGGGGTGCTGGTCGTCCTGCTGAGCGGGGCCGGGCTGCTCAAGCAGCGCCGGGACGCGGCCGCGGCACGCTGACGGACGGCTGACGGACGACGGCGAAGGCCCCGCACGGCGAAGGCCCGGTACCCACGGGGTACCGGGCCTTCGCCGTGCCCGCCCGGGCCTACTCGAAGGACGGGCCGGCCGTGCGGGTGCGCTTGATCTCGTAGAAACCCGGGGTGGAGGCCACCAGCAGGGTGCCGTCCCACAGCCGGGCCGCGGCCTCGCCCTTGGGGGCCGGGGTGACCACCGGGCCGAAGAAGGCGACCCGGTCGCCGTCCGCGCCCTCCACCGCGATCACCGGGGTGCCGACGTCCTCGCCGACCAGGGTGATGCCCTCCTTGTGGGAGGCGCGCAGGGCCTCGTCGTACGCGTCGGTGCCGGCCGCGTCCGCCAGCTCGACGGGCAGGCCCGCGGCCACCAGGGCGGCCTCGACGGTCTCCCGGTTCTGCGGCAGGCCCTGGTTGTGGAAGCGCAGGCCCAGCTCGGTGTACAGCCGGCCCAGCACCTCGTCGCCGTGCTCCTGGGCGGCCGCGACGCAGACCCGCACCGCGCCCCAGGCGTTGTCCAGCAGCTCGCGGTAGCTCTGCGGCAGGTCGCGGTGCTCGTTGAGCACCGACAGGCTCATCACGTGCCAGCGCACGTCGACCGGACGCAGCTGCTGGACCTCGATCAGCCAGCGGGACGTCATCCACGCCCACGGGCAGGCCGGGTCGAACCAGAAGTCGGCGGTCTTGCGCTCAGCGGCAGTCGTCACTGGGTCTCGTCCTTCGTGAGGTGTTCCGAGGCAGGGGATGTCGCCCCCCACCCGGACCCCAACACCCGCGCGCCGCCGCTGATTCCGGCCCCGGACGCGACGGGCTGTGCAATGGTACCGGCCGGGGCGGGCGTGAAAGGATGCCCCTGCGTGCGCGATGCACACCGCGCACCGATCCGCACCATCCACGCACGCACCACCGTGCGGGCCGGACAAAGGAGTACCGCCGTGCCGGGCAAGAACCTGAGCCGCGAGGAAGCACAGCAGCGAGCCGGCGTCCTGGCCGTCGACGGCTACAGCGTCCGGCTGGACGTGAGCTCGGCCCCCGACCCGGCGGCCGCCACCTTCCGCTCCACCACCACCGTCGCCTTCCGCTGCGACCGGCCCGGCGCCGCCACCTTCCTCGACCTGCTGGCCCCCGCCGTCCGCTCGGTCACCCTCAACGGCCGCGCCCTGGACCCGGCCACCGCCTACGACGGCGCCCGGGTGCACATCGACGGGCTGGCCGCCGAGAACGTCCTCACCGTCGAGGCCGACTGCGCCTACAGCCGCACCGGCGAGGGCCTGCACCGCTTCGTCGACCCCGCCGACGGCGAGACCTACCTCTACACCCACTACGAGCCGGCCGACGCCCGCCGGGTGTTCGCGACCTTCGAACAGCCCGACCTCAAGGCCCCGTTCACCTTCACGGTGACCGCCCCCGCCGCCTGGGACGTGCGCTCCAACGCCGTGCACGAGAACGTCACCGCCCAGGGCGACACCCGCACCTGGGAGTTCGCGCCGACCAAGCCGATCTCCACCTACCTCACCGCCGTGGTGGCCGGCCCGTACCACGTGGTCACCGACCACTACAGCCGCGAACTCGCCGACGGCACCACCCTGGAGATCCCGCTCTCCGCGCTCTGCCGCCGCTCGCTCGCCCCGCACTTCGACGCGGAGGAGATCCTCGGCGTCACCAAGCTCGGACTCGACTTCTTCCACGAGGAGTTCGACTACCCGTACCCCTTCGGCAAGTACGACCAGGCCTTCGTCCCCGAGTACAACATCGGCGCGATGGAGAACCCGGGCTGCGTGACCTTCAAGGAGGAGTTCGTCTTCCGCTCGAAGGTCACCGACGCCGCCTACGAGTCCCGCGCCAACGTCGTCCTGCACGAGATGGCGCACATGTGGTTCGGCGACCTGGTCACCCCGCGCTGGTGGGACGACCTGTGGCTCAAGGAGTCCTTCGCCGACTTCATGGGCTCCTACGGCCTGATCGGCGCCCGCACCCGCTACTCCTCCGCCTGGGTCACCTTCGCCAACCAGCGCAAGGCCTGGGCCTACCGGCAGGACCAGTTCCCCACCACCCACCCGATCACCGCCGACATCCGCGACCTCGAGGACGCCAAGCTCAACTTCGACGGCATCACCTACGCCAAGGGCGCCTCCGTCCTCAAGCAGCTGGTCGCCTACGTCGGCTCGGAGGCCTTCTTCGAGGGCGCCCGCCGCTACTTCAAGCGGCACGCCTTCGGCAACACCGAACTCGGCGACCTGCTGGGCGTGCTGGAGGAGACCAGCGGCCGCGACCTCAAGAGCTGGGCCGCCGCCTGGCTGCAGACCGCCGGCGTCAACGCGCTCACCCCGCAGGTCACCACCGACGCCGAGGGCCGGATCACCGAACTCGCCGTCCTCCAGGACGGCGATGTCCTGCGCCCGCACCGGATCGCCGTCGGCCTGTACGACCGGGACGCCGACGGCGCCCTGCTGCGCACCGAGCGGATCGAGCTGGACGTCACCGGCGCCCGCACCGTCGTCACCGAGGCCGTCGGCCGTCAGCGCCCCGACCTGGTCCTGCTCAACGACGAGGACCTCACCTACTGCAAGATCCGCTTCGACGCCGACTCGCTGGAGGCCCTGCGCACCGGCCTCGGCGACATCCGCGACGAGCTGGCCCGGGCGCTCGCCTGGTCCGCGGTCTGGAACCTCACCCGGGACGGCCTGATGCCGGCCCGCGACTACGTCGCCCTGGTGCTGCGCTTCGCCGGCCAGGAGGGCAACATCGGCGTGCTGCAGTCGCTGCACGCCCAGGCCAAGACCGCCGTCGACCTGTACGCCGCCCCCGAGTGGCGCGCCGAGGGCGCCCGCCGGCTCGCCGACGGCGCCCTGCGCGAGCTGCGCGGGGCCGTCCCCGGCAGCGACCACCAGCTCGCCTGGGCCCGCTTCCTGGCCCAGACCGCGGGCGGCGCCGAGCACCTCGGCCTGGTCCGCGGGCTGCTGGCCGGCAGCGCCCGGATCGACGGCCTGGAGGTCGACCAGGAGCTGCGCTGGGCGCTGTGGCTGGCCCTGGCCGCCGCCGGACAGGCCGGCGACGAGGAACTCGCCGGGGAGCTGGCCGCCGACAACACCGCCGGCGGCAAGCGCCAGTACACCCAGTGCCTGGCCGCCCGGCCCACCCCGGAGGCCAAGGCCGCCGCCTGGTCGGCCGTGATCGACTCGGACGAGCTGCCGAGCGCCCTGGTCGAGGCCAACAGCGCGGGCTTCGCGATCCCCGCCCAGCGCGACCTGACCGCCCTCTACGCGGCGCCGTACTTCAAGCTGCTGGAGAAGGTCTGGGCGGAGCGGACCATCGAGATCGCGATGCGGATCGTCGGCGGCTTCTTCCCGATCGCCCAGACCGACGAGCACACCCTGGCCGAGGCGGACACCTGGCTGGACGGCCACCCGCAGGCCGCGCCGGCGCTGCGCCGGCTGGTGCTGGAGCGCCGGGACGACCTGGCCCGCGCCCTGCGCGCCCAGGCCTGCGACCGGGCCTGACACCACTGCGGAGGGGCCCGCCGACCGCGTGTCGGCGGGCCCCGCCAACGTACCGGGCGGCCCCGGGTCCACCCCCCCAAGGCG